>JAHFMP010000053.1 GCA_023267795.1 Candidatus Woesearchaeota archaeon
CCTGATATTATTGATACTGCGCTTTTACGTCCAGGCAGATTTGACAGAATTATTCTGACACCTCTTCCTGATTTAGCAGCCAGGAAGCAGATTTTCTATGTGCACACAAAGAGCATGCCTCTTGATTCTGATGTTGAGATTGATTCGCTTGCTGAAAAAACAGAAGGATATGTTGGTGCAGACATCGAAGCTATTTGCAGAGAAGCAGCAATCATGATGTTACGGGAAGACATGAATGCAAATAAAGTAACAAAAAAAGCATTTGTTCAGGCATTGGAAAAGGTAAAACCTTCTGTCACAAAAGATATTGAAGAAATCTACAAAAATATGGAAAGCTACTTTAAACAGGCGCAAGTGAAAGAAATGGGAAAAGATAAACCATTGTATTATGGTTGATTTGTCTAACCATAAGCGTGCAATATTCAAAATTATCACAACATTTAAAAATAAGTGCAAATTCTTTTATGGGATGGGTGCTGGCGCTGTTGATTTCTTTTAGCTAAAAAACGAAAAAACACTTAGCATTAGCTCTGAGATTCAACATAGCTTATCTTCCCATAATAATGCCTAGGTAGTGTAGTCTGGTCTATCATGAAGCCCTGTCGAACTGCTTTCAGTAGTGGAGAAAGGCTTCGACCCGGGTTCAAATCCCGGCCTGGGCGTTAAATAGTCAATTCATAAAATTATTCAGCATACCATACACAACATTGGGCCGTTAGCTCAGCCTGGCTAGAGCACAACACTTTTAGCATATCTCTGTTTTCATCTGAAAATAGGGTGAAAGTAATGTTGGGGTCACGGGTTCGAATCCCGCACGGCCCGTTATAATGATCAATAATAAAACAACAAAAGGTGAAAATCCGTCGTGAGCTTCGCCCTACACGAGCAAAAGCGAGTGTACCTGGCATCTGCGAATGTACGGTTTTTTTATGGCAAAAAAAACATTTGATATCACAACTCATATATTTGTTCCAAAACATACTCTTCTTTCTGAAAAAGAAAAAAATACTCTCTTTGAAAAATATGGAATTGGATTCAAAGAACTTCCCAAAATATTCATGAATGATCCTGCTGTTAAAGAATTAAAGTTGAAGTCCGGCGATGTGGTGAAGATTATTAAAAAAAGTCCAACTGCAGGTGTTGCAGAATATTACAGGGGGGTTATCAGTGAATAAATATTCAGAACTATTAATTAAAAAATACTTTGAAGAACACTCTTTTGTTGCATCTACCATTGCCTCCTTCAATAATTTTATTGATCTTGAATTGCAAAATATTATTGAGCAGAACAAAATTATAGAGCCAACTATTATCCCCCATAACATTGATGAATTCAAAATTCGTTTTGATAAAATTTGGGTAACAAAACCAGAAATCACAGAAGCAGATGGCTCTAAACGCTCAATTTATCCTACAGAAGCACGCTTGCGCAAACTCAGTTATTCTGCTCCTGTTTTTATTGAGGTTAGTGCACACATTAATGGCATTCAACGGGAATCTTTTGTAACACAAGTTGGAAGCTTGCCTATTATGCTGCGCTCAAAATATTGTCATCTTTCAGGTTTAAACAATGATGAGTTGCTTCAAAAAGGAGAAGATCCTACTGATCTCGGAGGCTATTTTATCATCAACGGAACAGAGCGTGTGTTGATTAATATTGAGGATCTTGCAGCAAACAAATTTCTTGTAGAACACGATTCAGTTTCCAAAGGAAAATACCTCGGAAGATTATTTTCAGAGTATGGCTCATATAAAATTCCACATTCTCTTGAAAAACTCAACGATGGCTTGTTTTACTTAACTTTTACAAGAGTGAAACGAATACCTATTATTCCTCTCATTAAAGCGTTGGGAATGATAAAAGATGAGGAAATCATGAAGCATATTACCAGCGGTGAAGAAAATGATGCTGTTTTTGTTAATTTATATGAATTTGTTGATATAAAAAATGAAGAGGATGCATTGGATTATGTTGCAAAAAAAATAGGCATTACTCAAGCAAAGGAGATTCGTATTGAACGAATGAAAGAAGTTGTTGACAAGTATCTCTTGCCACACCTAGGTGTCACAGAAAAATCACGGCGCGTAAAAGCATATAATCTCTGCAAATATATGAAGAAATATCTCCATGTTTGTGCAGGAGAATTACCAGTTGATGATAAAGATCATTATATGAACAAGCGTGTGAAAATGAGTGGGGACTTGCTTGCTGATCTTTTTCAGGTAAATCTGAAGGTGCTTGTTGGGGATTTACTTTACAATTTTCAGCGCATTGTCAAGAGAGGAAAATTCCCTTCTATTAAAGTTGTTATTCGAGAAAAATTACTTACAGGAAGAATTTATAGTTCCATGGCAACAGGAACATGGGTTGGTGGGAGAACAGGAATAAGCCAGCGCATGCAGCGGATTAATTTTCTGGAAACATTAAGCCATTTACAACGGGTTATTTCTCCATTAAGTGCAAGTCAGGAAAACTTTGAAGCACGAGAGCTTCATCCAACTCATTTAGGTCGTTTATGTCCTATTGAAACTCCAGAAGGAACAAATATTGGATTACGAAAAAATCTTGCACTTCTTGCAGAAATTTCGCACGATTCAGATGAAGAAGTTATTGTAAAACAGCTTAAAATGTTTGGGTTGAAAACAATATAACGGGGATACACATGGTTGATGTTTATGTCAATGGAAAATACGCTGGAAGTGTTGATAATGCACAGGATTTTGCTGATCAGGTAATTTCAGAAAGAAGAAGGGGCAAAGTGCCAAATAATCTTAACATCTATCACGATAGAGAATATAATCAGGTTTTTGTTGAAGCATGCAAAGGAAGAGTGCGAAGACCTTTGGTTATCGTGAAGGATGGAAAATCTTCTTTGACTGAGAAACATCTTGCACAGCTTGAGAAAGGAGAACTTTCATGGAGTGATCTTGTTACTCAAGGAATTATTGAATATGTGGATGCAGCAGAAGAAGAAAATTGTTATGTTGCATTTACACAACATGACCTTACTCCTGCACACACGCATTTAGAAATTGCTCCAATGGCAATTCTTGGGTTGTGTACAAGCCTTGTTCCTTTTGGTAATTACAATCAGAGCACTCGTCTTAATACAGGAAGCAAAAACCAAAAACAAGCGCTTGGATTTTATGCAGCAAACTATCTTATTCGTATGGATATGGATGTCAATATGCTGGACAATTCACACCAACCTATTTGCAAAACAATAATGCATGATATTGTTGGCTATACAGATCATCCTTCAGGGCAGAACATTGTTGTTGCAGTGATGAGCTATCGCGGCTATAATATGGAGGATTCATTTATTCTTAACAAGGCGTCTATTCAACGTGGATTTGGACGTTCTACATATTACAGGCCATGTGTTACAGAAGAGCTTCGTTATAGCGGTGGCCTTATTGATCAAGTCGGGATTCCGGATAAGGAAGTCAAGGGGTATAAGTCAGAAAGAGATTATCGCTTCTTAGAAGAAGATGGTATTATTTATCCAGAAGCGCAGGTTGCAGAAGGAGATGTTGTTATCGGAAAAACATCACCTCCAAGGTTTCTGAGCAGCATGGATGAGTATAATCTTACTTCTAATTTACGTCGGGAATCTTCTATTTCTATAAGTCATGGCGATCAGGGTGTCGTTGACTTTGTTCTTGTTACTGAAAACGAAGAGGGAAACAAGCTTGTTCAAGTGCGTTTACGCGATCTTCGTGTGCCAGAAGTAGGAGATAAATTTACATCAAGGCATGGACAAAAAGGAGTTGTTGGCATGATTGTTGACCAGCCTGATTTACCATTTAGTATGTCTGGCATTACTCCTGATTTGATTTTTTCTCCTCACGGTATTCCTTCTCGTATGACTATTGCACATCTTATTGAACTCGTCGGCGGTAAAGTTGGTGCATTAGCTGGCCGCTATATAGATGGCACAACTTTTGAAGCAGAAGGAGAAGAGTCACTTCGAAGAGAGCTTCTTTCGTATGGTTTCAGAGAAAATGGAACAGAGGTAATGTACAATGGTTTGACAGGAGAAAAATTCCAAGCACGCATTTATGTTGGAAATATGTACTACTTGAAATTGCGGCACATGGTTGCAAACAAATTGCACTCCAGAGCTCGCGGACCTGTTCAATTATTGACAAGGCAGCCAACAGAAGGACGGGCAAAAGAAGGCGGGTTACGATTAGGAGAAATGGAAAAAGACACTTTTGTTGCACATGGCGCAAGCTTGCTTCTCAAAGAGCGCTTTGATTCTGACAAGACAGTGTTGGCTGTTTGTGAAGATTGTGGATTATTGGCAATTCATGATGAATATAAAAACAAGTCACACTGCCCTGTTTGCGGAGAAAACTCAAATATTTCACAAATTGAAATTGCCTATGCCTTCAAATTGTTGTTGGATGAATTAAAATCGCTTTGCGTTTATTCGCGCATTGAGTTGAAAAATAAATATTAAAAACAAATATTAATGTTAAGATAAGAGAATTTTGCAAAGTTCTCTCAAGGTGAGCACTGATGGAACAATATATTCATAAGCAAATCAAAAGCATTGTTTTTGGAGTTTTAAGTCCGAAAATGATCATGAAGATGTCGTGTGCAAAAATTGTGACGCCTGAACTTTATGATAAAGAAGGGTATCCTGTTGATGGGGGTTTAATGGATATTCGCCTCGGCGTGATTGATCCTGGACTTAATTGTAAAACATGTGGATCCAAACTTAAAGAATGTATTGGACATTTTGGTTATATTGAACTTGCGCGACCAATCATGCACATCAAGTTTATTGATGTTATCGTTACTCTCTTAAAATGCACATGTCGAGAATGTGCGCGAACTCTTATTCCAAAAAATAAATTAGACAGTGCTATGGCATCATTGGCTCTTGCTGAGGAAGAAGCAGGACTGCCTGGAAGAAGAGAACAAATAAGGGAAATTATTGCCGGGCTAAAAATAGTGAATAAATGTCCACATTGTAAGGCAAAACAATACAAAATTACTATTGAAAAACCAAGCACTATTATTGAAAATGAAAAACGAATATCTCCTATTGAAATCAGGGCACGATTAGAGAAAATTTCTGATGATGATTGTCACGTGTTTGGCATCAATCCTGCATTTTTGCGACCAGAGTGGACTGTGTTGACTGTTTTGCCAATTCCTCCTGTGACTATGCGGCCAAGCATTACTTTGGAAAGCGGAGAACGAAGCGAGGATGATTTAACACACAAACTAGGAGATATTGTCAGGATTAATCAGCGTCTTTTTGAAAACATTAATGCAGGTGCACCAGAGATTATTATTGAAGATCTCTGGGATCTTTTGCAGTATCATATAACTACTTTTTTTGACAATGAAGTGGCACAACTGCCTCCTGCAAGACACAGGTCAGGACAGCCATTGAAAACATTAACATCTAGAATAAAAAGCAAAGAAGGCCGCATTCGACACAACCTTGCTGGAAAACGAACTAATTTCTGTGCACGGACTGTTATTAGTCCAGATCCTATGATTGGATTGCATGAAGTTGGTGTGCCGTATGTTGTTGCGATGAAATTAACTGTTCCAGAGACTGTCCAGCCTTGGAATATGGAGTATTTGAAAAAATTTGTCCAGCGCGGGCCAAAAGAATATCCAGGTGCAAATTATATTGTGAGACCTGACGGTCGCCGGAAAAAAATTACAGATGATATGAAAGAACAACTTATAGAGGAATTACAGCCGGGATATTATGTTGAGCGTCATTTGCTTGATGGTGATGTTGTAATCTTCAATAGACAGCCATCACTTCACAGAATGAGTATGATGTCTCACAGGGTTAAAGTGCTTCCTAATAAAACATTTCGGCTGAGCCCTGCTGTTTGTGTTCCTTATAACGCAGATTTTGATGGAGACGAAATGAATCTTCATGTTCCCCAAACAGAAGAAGCTCGTGCAGAAGCAGAGATTCTCATGCAGGTTCAAACACAATTGATTTCTCCACGATATGGTTTAAGCATTATTGGTTGTGTTCAGGATGCGATTTCTGGTAATTACATGCTGACAAAGTATATGAAGATATCGAGGGAGGAAGCAGTGGAGCTCCTGCTTTCTGCTCGAATTCTTGACGTTGCCCGTTTGCCTAAAAAAGAAATAGTATCAGGAAAAGAAATTTTTAGCATTGTTTTGCCTCCTGATTTTAATTTTGAGGGTAAGACGCGTATATATAGTGGTGATGAGAAAAAAGACAAGGCAAATGATGCGCTTGTTGTCATTAAAAATGGAAAACTTCTTTCTGGTGTTATGGACAAGGCGAATCTCGGGGAAGGTTCTGGCCTTATGCTTAAAAATTTGCATCAACAATATGGTGCAGAACAAACACTGGAAATTCTGGCAAAAATGTTTCGGCTTGGTATTGAAAGTTTGTTGAAATATGGCTTTACAACAGTTATTTCAGATACAGATCTTCCAAATGAGTCTCAACAGCAGATTATTTCTGTCCTTGACAGCGCATATAATGAAGTAGATATCCTTATTAATACTTATCGTCAGGGAAAACTTGAAGCATTTCCTGGAAGAACAATAGAAGAAACTCTTGAACTGCGCATTCTTGAAAAGTTGAACATTGCAAGAAACGAAACAGGAGGCATTGTTGCAGACACTGCAAAAGAAGGAAGCCATACTGTTATTATGACCACGTGTGGCTCTCGTGGAAATGCATTG
>JAHFMP010000054.1 GCA_023267795.1 Candidatus Woesearchaeota archaeon
TTACAACTGTTATATTTTTTGCACCAATGTTTGCATTTCTCTGCCCACAATTTTGTTTTGTAAGAGAAATTGCAGAGCGTGCATTTGTAGCTCTTACTCTTTGATTTTTTTGTTTGCTTCTTTATTTGTTTCACTTTTACCTATTTTGCTGCCCAATATGCTGACAAAAGTAAAATTGCAAGGCTTGCAAGCTTTACCCAAGGACCACCGAATATACCACCAGCACCTACTGCTAAACCAAACCAAGACATGAGAATTAAAGGACATGCAGGACAAGCAACTGTGACAATCCCCGCGAGACTTCCAAGAACTCCTCCTGTTGACGCTGTTGCTGGGCATGTTTTTCGTTCTGTAAGATTATACCATTGCATTGCAACAATGAAGCCTACTAAAATAGGAAACAAAATTGCAAACAACCAGCCAACTGCATCATAATTATCCTGATTAGTTAACGGTCCAATATACAACCATCCCACAAAGACTGCAACAATCCCAAATATCACTAAATACTTTGGATTGGTTAAAACTTTTATTCCATTTTTCAAACCCATTTCAAACCCCTCCTTCTATCCAATTATTGAGAATTGTACTATCTAGTTTACATTTAGTGTAATTCTCAATCTAAAGAACAATACTGACTATAAAAAATTTACCTTTTTACCTTTAACAGTTCAAACAAAAATTTAAATAACAAAAATAATTATTTTTATCCGAAAAATTTATATTATTTCCAAAATTGTTAATACTCATGGTTTTTTTAATACTGATATTGAGTGCTTTTGTTCTCACACTATTGCATACAATTCTTCCTGAACACTGGATGCCTTTTGTCTTGGTTGGGAAAGCACAGAATTGGAGTCTCAAAAAAACATTGAGTATTTCTGCGATCGCAGCAACAGGACATGTCTTCATGACGCTTCTTATTGGACTTATTGTTTTGTTTATTACTAAAGCAGTCTTAGATTATGTTGGCTTGATTGAAAAGTTCGTGACGAGCAGTCTTTTGATTCTGATTGGGTCCATTTATTTGATTCAAGGAATAAGAAATAAGCATGAACATTCTCATAAACAAATAATTCCTGAAAAGGCAACAATTGCTTCTTTAATTGCTCTGTTTTCATTTTCGCCATGCGAAGCAGTTATTCCACTTTTTCTTCTTGCAACTTCAATGAGTGTCTTTGCGGTAACTGTTCTGTCTATTACCATTCTATTAAGCACTATCATTGGTATGTTTGTTCTTATCTCTATCGCATTACATGGATATAGAAAAGTAAAGTTTCATTGGCTCGAGGATAACGAACATGTTGTAGTGGGAATTATTCTTATCGTTCTTGGTATGGTTGCGTATTTTATTTAAGGACTCTTTCACAACATTTATTACTCTGTCTGATTTCATTATTGTTGTGCAAAAAGGAAAATATATTTTCATAGCAGCGTTAGCATCTTTTTTCTTCTTTTTCCTCTTTTCACTTCCAACTGCAATGATAGCAAATCCATTTTTTATCAGAATGACTCCACCCACAATCTATGAGTGGTTTATTCTTGTCATCACAGTAGTCTTGGCAGGAAGTTACATGGGGCTTTACTATTATAAAAAAGAGCAGCAGAGTACAAAGGCAGTGTGTTCAGCAACAGGAGGAAGTTTTCTTGGATTCTTGACTTATGGCTGTGCATTCTGCAACAAAATCCTTCTTTTTCTTTTTGGCATCAGTGGCATTCTGACGTATTTTATACCAATACAACCATATTTAGGCGTAGCAAGTATTGGATTATTAAGTTATGGTTTGTATGATCTCTCAAAAAAGTAATTGAAACTTTATAGTGAAGTTACATACTCAATACTCACTTCTCACCAACAATAATCTGCACTAAGTCTCCATAAATAAGTTCTTTTTTTGTTTTATGAAATCCGTATTTTTGCAGTTCTTTTTGGAGATCTTGGTTGAGAATTGTTTTTGCATATTTCTCTACTAAAAAAATATGGATGTTCAAAAAAAAGCTGAAAAGTTTACTTCTTGGACGATGATAATCCATTATCAGAAATTTTCCACCTTTCTTTAACAAACGATATGCTTCTTTTAAAACATTCTTTCGATTTTCTAAAGGAAGTTCATGTAACCCAAAACTCAATGTGATGGCATCAAATGCTTCCTTCTTGAACTGCGTCTTTTCAATATTTTGAAGTAAAAAACTAATTCGCGAGTGCTGCTTTTGTGCTTTTTTTTCTGCAATATGAAGCATTTCCTCAGAGAGATCAATTCCTGTGACAGATATTTTTGGAAAAGCCAGTTTTATAGCAATTGCTACTGATCCTGTGCCTGTTGCCATGTCTAAAATAGTTTTCATTTCTGTGGAAATATGTTTTAGAAAGCGTTCTCTCATCTTTTTCTCTTGCCCTAGTAAAACAACTCGAAAACTCAGGTCATAAAAATTGACCAACATTCCTTTAAACTCCTGACGATAGTATTTTGGTTCTCTTATCAATTTTGGTTCTTTTATCATCTTCTTTGGAACATCTTCTATAAATAGCGGACCAATGTATCCACAGGTTTTACAAAGATGCGTCCCAAAATTCCATCCCATGTATGGGACAAGTGTTTGCTGTTTGCATTTCGGGCAGTACATTGCTTATTCCTCAAATAATTTAATAGAGGCGTTTATTATGGAAAATCCTTGTTCTTGCCACGCAAGCATTCCTCCATCTAAATGTGATATGTTTGTATAACCAAGAGCCTGAAGCTGTTGCACTGCAGAAGAGCTCATTCTTCCACTCCGACAGTATACTAGAATAGGCGTATTTTTATCTTCAGGCAATTGATTTACATGTGCTGCGATATTCTGCCAATCTTCAATAATTGCATCTGTCTTTTCTATTTCTCCTGCGTAGGGGGTATGGACATTGAGAACAAATAAGCCATTTTCTTCTTTTTGTGCAAGCAGACCTGCTGTTTCCTGCGGAGAAAGATTCTGTATTTCTCCATTATTTTTATTTGCAGAACAACTTGCTAAGAATAAAAAAAAGCATGAGAATAAAAGACAAAGCATGATTTTCTTTTTCATAATTTTGTTCTGCATACTCTTTTATATATAAGATAGATGAAACAACAAAAACAAAATATCACTCCTTTGATATCTTCTTTTGAATGACCACATCTGCAAAATCAGCAAACAATTTCACTGCGCGTAAACGCTTTTTAATTGTTTTAAAGTAATAATCATATTCTACTTTTGTGAGAGGTATGCCATCAATTATTTTTTGTATAATCTCTTTTTGTTTTGGCTTAAACAATATATGCAATGCATACTGCAAATCATATTCTTTCTCTTTATTCATTTTTTCTGCTAAGCTTAACTGTTGATGCGCTTCATAGAGTTTCTTTTGAGCGATAAAATCATAGAGATACTCATCAAAAGATAAATTAATATATGCTATAGTCTCTGAATAAACCGTTTTCTTCTTTGACGAACTCACTCTTTTCAGATTGAACTGGGGATACTCCTTTGATGGAAAATACATATTAAAGAGTGTTTGCTCTTGTTGAGTTAATTTCTTTTGGAGGGATGTAATGAGCATATTGTCTTTGTCAAGTATGCATAATATCTTTATCGTCAGATATAACAAAGTTTTTACTTCATAATTGAGTTTTTTTTCTTTTGCTTTCTTAAGCAGAGACTCGACATCAAATGAAAGAGATTTGTTTTTTGCAGTAAGATAAATAACGAAAGGAATTGCCTTAATAAAGCGCTGCTCTTTTCCTAATAATATTTTTATAATAACTTCCTCAATATTTATGGGTTCTTCTACTTTAAAGTATGCATACCCAATTTGTTCAAGTAATCCTGCTATCTCCTTTGCCATTGTCGTATCTTTTCCTCCTCCTCTTTTGAAACTATATGGCCTTGCTCTTTTGCAAATCGCACAAATTCCTGAAGTTTATACTTTGGGTGTTCTGAGTCAGAGTGGTCCATCGTAAGAATATATTTTCGAATAAGAATGGGAATCTTTATGTCTATTTTTTTGAGAATTTGCTGTATATCTGCAAAATCTCTTGCATCTCCTCTATCTATTTTTGTTATGCAAATATCATAGAGATTCAAAATACGGAGAGTAATATGCGAAAACGTGCGAAGAAGTGTTGACTTTTCTACTGCTGGATCAAGAAGTTTCACATTAATAATATAATCATCGAAGTAAAGATCAATAATAAGGCCATCGTGTGTCAGCCATCGGCGATCTGCTATTTCTTTGAATCCTAATGTTCCAAATATCTCTAAAAGTATCTTTGCGTCTTTCGAAGAAATAATAAGATCAATGTCTCTTGTGGAGAGTTTTATATCTAAAAGAGTTAAAGCTGTTCCTCCTAGCGCGATGAGAATAATAGGAGTATCTAAAAAAGAATCCAGCTTCTCCAGAAAAGCGAGTAATGCTGTTTTTGTTGTCTCTGTTCTGTTGCGCATGAAGAAGAAGTGATATTAACTACTATTTATATTTTCCTATTTTTATCAAGTTTACTTTATAGATTCATCAAGTAGAATGTATTATATATTATTTATCTATTTTTGTTAAAATTAAATATATCACAACAGTTAAAAACAAAGAGAGATCACAGAAAAACATGAAGCGAATCATACTCTTCCTCCTCATTTTCATCAGCGCATGCAGCAGTATAACTACGACACCTCAAGACAAAGAAACAAAGATTGTCCTCGCAAAAGTACAAGAATCAGAAGAATACATACTTGATAATAACACTATTTTCCAACTCACTGCTGAGCACGTACAAAACAATATTGCTGATATTGACGTTGAAATGTTTGGTTATAATGCACAAATTCCTGGTCCATTGCTTCATGTCAAACAAGGCGCAACACTCTGGATTAATTTTACCAACAATATCAACACCCCTACTACAATCCACTGGCATGGAATTCGATTAGAAAATCCATATGATGGCGTTCCAATGTTGACACAAAATGAGATCATAGCAGGAGAAACATTCCTGTATAAACTCACCTTCCCTGATTCTGGCGTTTATTGGTATCATCCGCATATGCGGGAAGATTATCAACAAGAACTCGGATTGTATGGAAATATTCTTGTCGATCCAACAGAAGAAAATTATTACAGCTATGTCAGTGAAGAAAGAACAATCATTCTGGATGACATTTTGTTGACAAAAGAAGGTATTGAAAAATTTGATATGAATGCAATTACGTATGCACTTATGGGAAGATTTGGAAATGTTTTCTTAATTAATGGAAAAACAAAGTATAATTTTTCTGTCGATAAAGGAGATGTTGTTCGTTTTTTCATCACAAATGCTGCGAACACCAGAGTGTTTAATTTCTCCATAGAAAATGCAACAATAAAGCGTATTGGTGGAGATAGTGGTGCATATGAACGAGAAGAGTTTGTCGATTCAGTTGTTATTGCTCCAGGAGAGAGATACATTGTCGATGTTGCATTTCAAAAACTTGGAATGTATACACTCATCAATTCCAATCCTTACAAAAAATATATTCTTGGAACAGTAGAAGTAAAAGAAACAAAGAGTGGAGTAACAACAGAGACAGAAGCAACAACAGACAGCAAAGAGTTTGAGATCGCAAAACAAAATCCCTATGCAACAACAGAACTTGAAGCATTCAAAGCATTTGTCACAAAAGATTCTGATATCACCCTTGAACTAGAAGCATTTTTGCAAGAGACAAAAATAGAGCATACTATGAGCATGATGAACGTTATGGACACGACAAACATAAATGAAGGCAATGACTTAGAAGATACCAAAAATGAAGACATTGAATGGGAAGACACAAATGCAGCTATGAACAGTTCAATCACCAATGAAACCATTACGTGGATCATAAAAGACAAAGCAACTGGAAAGAAAAATGAGGATATCCAGTATCAATGGAAAGTAGGAGACAAAGTAAAGATACGAATATACAACAATAAGAATACTATGCATCCTATGCAGCATCCCATTCATCTGCATGGTCAACGATTTGTCGTTATTGCAACAAATGACATTCCTAATGACAATCTTGTCTGGAAAGACACTGTTCTTGTTGCAGCTGGATCTTATGTTGATATTGTTGTTGACGTCACCAATCCTGGAAAATGGATGGGACACTGTCATATGGCAGAACATTTACAATCTGGAATGATGTTTATGTATAATGTTGTTGAATGATGGAGGATATAAAGTTTTTCTTCTAACTCATTTTCAACTTTGCTGATAAAATATACCTTTCAGTTCCTTGCATAGTCATTGCAAATAAGTCTGCCTGCTTTTCTTCTTCCTGAAGCTGTGAAGTGTAAGGACTGCATCGTACAACAGGAGAGAAAAAACGAAGAAAAAGGCTTGAAAATTTAAAGAGAGATGCACGACTTTTAATATGATAGAGCTCGTGAAGCAAGACAGCCTCTTTTTCTTTTCCTGTTAATATATCGCATAACCCTACAGAAATAAAAATCATAGGTTTCATACTAGTGAATGAGTGTGCAAAAGGCTTGGCATTTTCTATATAAAATAAAGTTGGCACTTTTATGTTTAACTGGATTGCCTTCTTCGCAATAAAAGTATTCAAAGCTGGATCAGTAACTTTTCTTGATTTGTGAATATGCTTATACACAAAAGGAAGAATAAAAAAACCAATGAGAAAGCTAATGAAAACAGTGACAGG
>JAHFMP010000055.1 GCA_023267795.1 Candidatus Woesearchaeota archaeon
TATTTCTAAAAAATAAAAATTACAGGCCAACGAGGTTTACGTTGCTGGTTCGTGTTTTGGGTAAACCTGCTCGTGTGTTTTCTTTTTCTTTTAATCAGAACCTTAATAAAAACCAAGAGAATATCATTCTTCATGGACAATCTGCCTTGGACACTCAAATATCAGCCACAATCTCTCAAGAACTTTTTTTTGCATGCTGCACAAACCCAGCAGATGCAAACTTTTATTGAAAACTTCAAAAAACAAAAGAAAAAAGCAATGCTTATTCACGGTCCCACTGGCTGTGGGAAAACTGTTGCAATCCATGCACTCGCAAATGATTCTAACCTCGAACTCATTGAAATTAATGCATCTGATTTTCGAAATAAAGAAGGAGTGCTTTCAATTATCGGCACTGCATCCAAACAACGATCTCTTTTCTCTTCTGGTAAAATTATTCTTGTCGATGAAGTTGATGGCTTATCTGGCAATCAAGACAGAGGCGGAATTAGTGCAATAGAAGAAGTGATTGAACAAACATCGTTTCCTATTTTTCTGACTTGTCAGGATGCGACTGATAAAAAAATAAAATCTTTACTTAAGAAAGTCCATGCTGTTGCATTTCCTCCTCTAAAGTATACTGCTGTTTCTGCTGTTCTTAAACAGATTTGTGTCAAAGAATCGCTTGCGTTTGACGAAACTGCACTAAAAACACTTGCACGCCAGGCTGATGGTGATTTGCGTGCGGCGATCAATGATCTTCAGTCTCTCGGCAAGGAAAAGATAACAATGGAATGCATTAACGAACTTGGATTCAGAAACAAACAAGAAGCACTTGCTGATGCACTTATTAAAGTATTCAAAGTCAAGGATGCGAACATTGCATTAGCTGCGTTTAACAATGTTCAGGAAGATCTTGATAAGATTGCATTATGGATTGATGAAAATTTACCGAAAGAATATCTTGACCCACATTCTCTTGCAGCTGCATATGAATATCTGTCACGAGCAGATGTGTTTACTGGCCGCATTATGCGTCGGCAGCATTGGGGATTTATAGTCTATGTCAATGCATTACTCAGTGCTGGTGTTGCTGTTTCTAAGATTGAACGAAATAAAAATCAGGTTGTTTATGAACAAACACAACGCATTTTGAAGTTATGGATTGCAAAACAGAAATATGCTAAACGCTTAGGAATAGCAGAAAAAATTGCAGCAAAGAATCATGTTTCTTCTACGTATGCTGTCCAGCATATTGTGCCTTATGTGAAACATATATTTAAGAATAATGAAAAGATGCGAGAACAGTTGATGGTGGATTTTGATTTTGATGCTGATGAAGTTGGTTGGCTTTCTGCTTAAAACTCTCCCCCTAAATACAAATGCTGCACTCTCTTATCATGCAATAATTTATTTCCAATTCCTTCTAATTTATTTCTTCCTGCTTCTAATACATACGCTCTGTCTGACATATCTAACGCTAATTTTGCATTTTGCTCCACGATGAGAATCGTGAGTTGCAGTTTGTCTCGTAATTCTTTTATTTTTTGAAATAGCATTAGCTTCATTTGCGGACTTAATCCTAATGTTGGCTCATCCATCAACAACAGTTTCGGTTTACTCATCAATGCTCTTGCAAGTGAAACAATTTGTTGTTCACCACCAGATAAAAGTCCTGCATTTGTATGAAGATGTTTCTGCAATTGCGGAAAAAATGCTTGCAGCTCTTGCAAATCTTTTTTGATCTCTTTTTTATCTGTTCTTGTGTAGGCGCCCATCTCCAGATTTTCTAAAACAGTGAGACCAGGGAATACAATTCTTCCTTGTGGGACATAGCCTATTCCTTTCGAAACTAATTCGTGTGTTTTCAAGCTTGTTATTTCCTGATTGTGGAACAAAATACTCCCTGTTCTTTTTTCGATAAATCCAAAAATACTTTTCAGTATTGTTGATTTTCCAGCACCATTTGGGCCAATGATACTGACAATCTCTCCTTTGTTGATATGCATGTTAATGTTATATAAAATCTGTAACTGTTCGTACCATGCAGACAAGTTTTTTATTTTTAGTATTTCTTTTTTTGTTTGTTTCATTTCCTTTCTTTTTGCTCCTTTCTTGTATTGTTACTGCTTCTGTTCTATGTTCCCAAATATGCTTCAATAACTCTTTTATTCTTCCTGATTTCTTTTGGAGTTCCAACAGCAATTTCTTCACCATAATCCATAACAACGACTGTATCTGCAATGTCCATGACAAACTCCATGTTGTGCTCGATGAATAAGATTGTTAATCCTTTCTTCTTTAGCGTTAGAAGAAGTTCTTTGATTGTCTTTAACATGGTCAGATTTACTCCTGCTGCTGGTTCATCCAGCAATAGCAATGTGCATTCCACTGCAACTGCCCGGACAATTTCCAGCAATTTCTGTTGACCATAGCTCAAATTCTTTGCCAGCTTGTTTTCTTTTCCTTCCAACTTTACCATCTTGAGAAGCTCTTTTGCTTTCGCTGTGTTTTCTTCTTCTTGCACTTTTACTTTTTGTGGTGAAAAAATTGTTGCCCAAGGAACTTCATTGTTCTTCATTGCAACAAGCATATTTTCTAAAATAGTCATATTTTGGAAAATTTTCACTTGCTGAAACGTTCTGGAGAATCCAATCTTCACACGCTTCTGTGGTGCATATCTTGTTATTTCTTTTTCTTGATATATTATTTTTCCTTTTGTAGGTTGTATATAACCTGTGATCATGTTGAACATCGTTGTTTTTCCTGCACCATTTGGACCAATCAATGCAATGATCTGATTTTCTTTTACATTAAACGAGCAGTCTTTTACTGCGATAACCCCGCCAAACTCTTTTCGTAAATTCTTTACTTCAAGCAGGATGCTTGTCATGCTGTGCCACTCTCTGCTGCTTTTTCTTTTGTTTCTTTTTCTTCTGTTATTGTTTCTTCAGAAATCAATCCTTGAGGTTTCCACAGCATCATTGTAATGAGAATCGCTGCAAAAAGAATTTGTCTCAATGCACCAACAATGTCTGCATGGAATCCTAAAAATCGTAGTGGTTGTGGAAGGAGTATAATTACAATTGCACCAAGCACACTTCCCCAAAATGAGCCCATGCCTCCTAAAATGACCATGCAGACAAAAATTACAGACTCACTAAAACTGAATGTTGTTGGGTCAATAAAACTAATATAATGTGCATAGAACACTCCTGCAATCCCTGCAATGCATGCACTGATGCAAAGCGCAGTCATTTTGTAGCGCCTCACTTCTTTTCCCAACGAAATTGCAGCAATTTCATCTTCTCTGATTGCTTTTAATGTTCTTCCAAATGGCGAATGAATTATTTTCCACAATACAATTAGGCAGATAAGTGTTGCTACAATGACAACCATTGCCATACTTTCTTTTGTCGCCAACGTGTAGCCAAAGATTGTTGCTTTTGGAATTGCTGGAATTCCCAACGGTCCTCTTGTCAATGACTGCCAGTTTTTAAATACTGCCCTCATGATCTCTCCAAAGCCCAATGTTGCAATGGCAAGATAATCTCCTCTCAACTTTAATGATGGAATTCCAATAAAATATCCTCCAAGCAGTGCCATTGCTGCTCCGCCGAGCAAGCCAACACTAAACGGCAATCCTAAGCCATACACAGGATGGGTGAGTAATACAGATGTATATGCACCAATGCCAAAAAAACCAACATGACCAAGATTCAACATACCAGTATATCCAATCATCAGATTTAAGCTTGCTGAAACCATAACATAAATTCCAATCATAATGATGAGGTGTAGCAGATAGTCTGCTCCAAGAAAATTCCATGCCATCAAACACGCACCTCTTCTTCTGTTTTTTTGCCAAGAATCCCTGTTGGTTTCACATAAAGCATGATCAACAAAATGACAAAAGAGATTGCATCTTTGTATCCTGCTGGAACAAAAAGAATCCCAAAATTTTCTGCAAACCCAATGAGATAACCTCCAAGAAATGCGCCAGGAACACTGCCAATTCCCCCTACAACTGCAGCAGTAAATGCTTTGATGCCAATCATTGTTCCCATAGTTGGGTTGATGTTCTGTTCGTAGCCAATCAAAATACCTGAAACTGCTGCAAGCATCGAACTGAGGATGAAAATGATGGAAATAATTCTATCTACATTAATTCCTACTGCAGCTGCTGTATCTTGATTTTCTGCCACTGCTCGAATTGCTTTTCCAGTTTTTGTTTTTTTGATAAACAATAATATCATAAAAACAAAAATCAGGGAAACAGTAATGATGATGAATTGTGTTGTTGTGATGACTGCGCCAAAGACTTCATGTCCTTTTATGATATTGCCTGTACTAAATGTTCGAACTTTTGCACCAAATAATACTATTGCAATGCCTTGCAGCAAAAATGATAGCGCAATTGCAGTAAGGAGGACGTATAACTTGTTCTTTTTTCTGAATGGTTTGTATACAATTTTTTCTATGAGAAATCCAAGCAATCCACAGCAGATCATTGCAGCAAGTGTCGCGATAAAAAGATGTTGGTGCCAATGCACTGCGACTGTCCAGCCAATAAATGCGCCAATCATCACTATTTCTCCATGCGCAAAATTAATGAATTTCAAAACAGAATATATCAATGAGTAGCCTATTGCAATAACTGCATAAATACCTCCTGCAATAATTGCATTTGCAAGAACTTGTGCAATAAGGGACATAATTGTTTTTATTTTATTTTTATTTATATGTGTTTTTAAAATAAAAAATTAATTCTCTACAAACACACCATCAGTAATTGTCCAGCTAGTGTATGGTTTTTCCACTTCCCCCTGACTGTCAAAACTAATCGGACCTGCTGCACCTGCATAATTCTGGAGCGAGTACAACGTATCTTTTACATTTTCTTTTGTGTGATCGCTGTTCTGCAATGCCCATAATGCAACATTGAATGCATCATAGCTCTCTGCAGTGTAAATCTTTGGTTCTTCTCCTGTTTTTGCTTTGTATGCAACACTAAACGCCTGATTCACAGTATCAGTGTTTGGCGCTGGTGTTGTTACTATAACTCCTTCTGCACCTGATCCAGCAAGTTCAATAATTGAATCATCTTTACATCCTTCTGCTACAATCACTGAAATTTCGAGACCAAGCTCTGCTTTTTGTTTGAATGCACTTCCGCACTCAACAGGCAGACCAACAAAGTATATCACCATTGGATTTGCTTCTTTGACTTTTGTGAGTAATGTTCTGAAATCAGTGGAGCTTTGTTCAAATGAATCGCTGTAAACAACATCTCCGCCAGATGCTTCAAATTCTGCTGTAAACACTTTATTCAATCCAACGCCGTAATCATTGTTAATGGATAACACTGCTGCTGTTGTATATCCTTTTTGGATTGCAAGCTGTGCTCCAACTTTTCCCTGGAAGCTGTCACTTGTCACAACACGAAAAATATAATCTCCTGCTGTTGCAATATCTGGACTTGTTGCACTTGGACTGACCATGAGAATTTTATTTTCTTATGCAATTGGTGCTGCTGCTAATGTTGCACTAGAGCAAATCTCTCCGATTACTGCGTCTACTTTATCCACTGTTACAAGTTTCTGCATTGCTGTTGCTGCAGCTTGTGGTTCACATCTGCTATCTTCTACAACTAATTCTACATTCACTCCATTTGCCTTTGCTTGTTCTTGTGCGAGTTGGACTGCTTGTAGCATTGGAATTCCATACACTGCAACATCTCCTGTTGTTGCAAAAAGAACACCAATTTTGTAAGTATCTGTTTCACTTGTTTGTGTTGTTCCTGTTGCCTGCTCTTGTTTTTGTTCACTTGCTTCTTGTCCACAGCCTATAATAACAAGCGCTAGTACAAGAAATTCAACAAGAATTAGTTTTTTGTTCATTTCATAATCCTCCAATTGAATTATAGAGAATTTTGAATAACCCCTCAAATTGTCAAAATTCTCAATAGATGCCTTCGAATAAAACTTCCAAAATCGAGGTTATTCAAAGTCATCTATAGAAATGGAGATGCGTAATGTTATTTAAAGATTGTTAAAAATTTATCTCGGTCTCGTATGTCCCCAGTAATCCAACGCTTGCTTCAATTCCTTACTTGTCTTCGCAGCAACATCTACATCAACGCCATCCATATATGCTTCCACTGCTTCACGCATTGCTTTTGCACCAGCATAACTTCCTTTCGGATGACCATGAATTCCACCACCAATCTGCAACATAATATCTGTCCCCATTTTGTCAAGAACGTCTTCGACAATAATTGGATGAAGACCTCCTGATGCAACAGGAAATACTGGTTTCATGCCATACCAATTTTGGCTAAGCGAATGTTCTTTTTGATTTGCAGGAGCAACATCCATAGTGATATTATTTTGAATGTTTCGAACTTCTTCTGCAGTGCCAACGAGTTTTCCAATGTTTGCAGTGCCAATGTGCAAGTTATCAACTCCAAGTAATCTTACGCTCTTTGCAAGATTTAACATAGAGAAACCATGGTCGTGCACTCTTGTAAACGCACCATGGAACGCACGATGCGCGTGTAGCGCTAATCCTAAATCTTGACAAATTTCTCTTAAACTATTGACTGCCATCCAGCCTCCTGTACAAATATCAATCATCACATATTCTGCTCCT
>JAHFMP010000056.1 GCA_023267795.1 Candidatus Woesearchaeota archaeon
ATATTCAAAATACATGAAGAAAAAAGTTCTCTGCTCTCTTCTCTTGTTTCTTTTTCTTATTGTTGTCATCATTCTTCTATATTTCTTTTTTGGAAAACAAACACAAACTTCACAGTTGTTGCCAGAAGAAAATGGAATAATTGACATCTTTTTCTGCCCAGAAGATGATTGTGAAATTGCTCTCATGGAAAAAATTAACACGACAACTACTTCTCTTCACTGTGCTTTTTATCATCTTGATCTTCCTTCTGTTATTGCACTCTTGGAAAGAAAGTCTGCCATTGGTATTGATGTTAAAATTGTTATTGACAGTGATTATCGCAATGATGTTCCAATATCTTCTTTTGTCCGCTTTGACAGCAGGTCTGCTTACATGCACAACAAATTCTGTATTTTTGACAGCAAATCAATCTCTACTGGGTCTATGAATCCAACGCACGCAGATACAACAAAAAATAATAATAATCTTGTTTTTATTTCTTCAAAAACACTTGCAGCAAATTACGAGGCAGAATTTGAAAGTTTTTGGAGAAATAATTTTGGGTTTGATGATACTGTTTCTTATCCAAAACTTTTATTCAATAATTTTACTGTAGAAAATTATTTTTGTCCTGAAGATGCCTGTGAAGAGCATATTCTTCAGACTCTTGCTCTCGCAAATGAATCAATCTATTTCCTGCAATTTTCTTTTACCTCTGACACAATAGGCAATCTTCTCCTTGAGAAAAGTAAAACAATTGATATTGCAGGTGTTTTTGAAAAATCGCAAAATAATGAGTATACAGAGTATGATACGTTACACAATCTCAATATTTCATGGGATGGAAATTCTGGATTTATGCATCACAAAGTGTTTATCATTGACAAAAAGATTGTGATTACAGGCTCAATGAATCCAAGCAAAAATGGCAATGAGAAGAATGACGAGAATATACTTATTATTCATGATCCTTCAATAGCAGAATTGTATTTGGAAGAGTTTAGAAGAATCGAAAAAGAAAATAAGTAGCACACAATTTTGAAAATACACAGCTAAGCGAAATTTTTCAAAATTCGCTACTCTTTTTTTCTCATGCTTTGGTCATGCATGAGACGTTTTTCCACTTCATGCAGTTTTCTTGCCTTTTTTTCGCTTGCCTGATAGTTTACGTTTTTTGTGACATTCTCCAAATATGCCTTGTTCACTGTTGTGTTACTTCTGAAAGTCATCTTATTGTCGTGTTTTCTGCCCATAAAAAAATTCTAAAATTCTCTTCATTATAAATTTTTGTTTTTATTGCACTTTTTATTACAATAAAAACAAAAATTTATTACCAGACGTCGTAATGTTCATTTCCTTTTGTCATGAAATCAAGTGTTTCTTTAATGACATTTACTAATTCATAGGATTTGAACCGCGCTTTGTCTTCCCAGTATGTTTCTATTTTTTTTGCCCACATAAAATCGGCAAGAAAGCGCACAATTGTCTGATGCATTTTTGAATATGCAAATTGTTCACTGAAATCATACTCCAAATCCTGAGTAACGCGAATAAAAAGGATTCCTTTCACGAGCTTTTTCTTTTCTCCATCTTTGAGAACCTCTATTTCCTGCAAATCCTCGATCTGAAAGTGGATCATCATGTGAACCATGACAAATTCGTTTCCTTTTTTTATGGGCGTTCCAGTCAAATGAGAGTTCTTTGGCACCATGAGGCAAAACAATGCTTCTATACTTTGATTCCTGCACCTGAAATCCCTTTGAAACAAGCCAATCATAAATGATTCTGTACACTTCGTTCAAATCAAAAATTCCTTTGTAGCGTAATCCCTGATTAACAGAATCAGCGCCTAATTTCACAGTGCTGACCTGAGCCTTGCTTCTGCCTGCGAGCCTCGTAAATCCTTCCATTCCTGCCATAAAATTTCTTTAGTTACTTTTGCTAATAAACTTTTTCATAATTTTTGTTAATCTTTATAAATCAACACTGTTTCATGACAAACGCATGAAAAATATCATCCTGGACACTAATTTTCTTTTGATTCCAGCACAGTATAAAGTAGATATTTTTCAGGAAATTGAAAGAGTTTTTCCTGAGAAAGTACATATTTTTGTGTTAGATAAATCATTTGAGGAGCTCGATAATGTTGCTCTGCAAGGCAGGCAAAAAGAGAAATTGCATGTGAAACTTGCAAAATCACTGCTGAAAACACAAAATATTAAAATACTCCACGTTGACCAGAAAGGAAGCGTGGATGATCTGCTTGTGGAACTTTCCAACAAAGGCTATATTATTGCAACGCAGGATAAAGAGTTGAAAAGGCGCTTGAAGCAGAATATAGTAACGCTAAGGCAAAACAAATACCTGCTCTTCAAATAAAAAATGTAAAAATTGTTATGGAGGTAAAATTTCCTTCTGGAAATTTTTATTAAAGATGTTTTACAAAGTAGTTGTGAATGATTATGTTCGTGTTGCACCAGCATATCTGGGTTTGGATATAAAGGATGCAATTGTCAAACAAGTCAAGAAAAAATACGATGGATTTATGTCAAAAGATCTTGGAATTGTTGTAGATGTTCCTGGTGTAAAAGAAATTAAGCAAGGAATTATTATTCCCGGTGATGGTGCACCTCATTACGAAACACAGTTCGAGCTGCTTGTCTACAGGCCAGAAATGCAGGAAGTTGTTATAGGCAGAATTAAGGACATTGCAGATTTTGGTGCATTCCTGACAATTGGTCCTATTGAAGGGATGATTCACGTAAGCCAGACAATGGATGATTTTGTTTCCTTTGGAAAAGACAAGGTTCTTGTTGGTAAGGAAAGTAAACGGCCTCTTAAAGTCGGCGATGTTTGCAAAGCAAAAATTATTGCTATTTCATTTAAGGAAGCAAACAACCCAAAATTAGGTTTGACAATGCGACAGCCAGGACTTGGCAAGCTGGAATGGGCTGATGAAGAGCCAAAACCAAAAGAAGTAAAGGCTGCTCCTGCAAAAGGAAAAGCCGCAGCAAAATAAAAATCATGGATGGTGAAAAATTTTAATGAGCAAACGTAGTTTGCTAATGTTAGAATTTTTATTATGAAAAAAAAAGTATGCAGATTCTGTAAAATCTTTGTAGAAGGCAATGAGTGCCCTATCTGCAAAGGTGCTCAGTTTTCTGAAAGCTGGAATGGCCGAATGACTTTTTTTGATACGAATAGATCATTTATTGCAAAACAAGTAGGCATACATCAGAAAGGAGAGTATGTCATTAAAGTAAAATAAGGTAAATAAAAACGTGAATAAGATAAATAAAAACGTGAGGTTTTATCATGAATATTGAAGTAACAAAACAAAGCAAATTGCCATTGCTGAGCAGAGAGAGAGTAACTGGCTATGTACATTTCGATAGTGTTACCCCATCTCTTGTTGCTGTACGAAAAGCACTCGCGGAAAAGATAAAGGAAGATGAAAATCATGTTGTTGTTCGTCATTTGTATGGTCGTTATGGCATGCGTAAGGCAAAAATCATTGCGCATGTGTATCATGATGAAGCAATGATGACGCATTTAGAGGCAGCAAATTTGTTGAAGAAAAATGGCTTTGCAGTTGCAGAAGCAGCAAAAGCTGAAGAAGCAAAAACAGCAGAAGGATCGTAAAAGAAAAATGGCAGAAGGAAAAAAAAAGGAAAAAAAAACGCGTGGCTCAAAATTGTGGAAAGCCTATGAAGTTAAAGGAAGTCAACTCGTGCGTGTCAAGAAATTTTCTCCAAAAGCAGGAACAGGCTTTTTTATGGCAGAGCATAAAAATCGGAGAACATGCGGTAAAACTGGATATATGGAGAAAAGATAACATTTAAATATGAGTTTCTGTAAGAATAAAAATATTATTTCAACAGCAGGGTATGAGAAACTTACGCTCATACACTGGCACTACAGGGGCGAAAACAGAAAAAACGATGAACCAAGAACCACAACAGACACTCTTTCTTTCACATCTTGCACTGGAAAAGGGCGAAAAGCCTATCTCCAAAAAATACCTTAAAGAACGCTGGAATGCGTTTTCATGGCAGGATAAAGAAGGCAACCTGCTCATTGAAGGGATGAATGTCAAGGAACTGGAAACAAAATATGGCTCTCCATTGTACATTCTTGTAGAACGAGAAATTCGAGAAAGATTAAGAAGCTTCAAGCAAGCATTTCCTTACAAAAAATTCAGGCCACAGTTTGCCTGCAAAGTGAATTCTAATCTGGAAATTATTCGTATTGCAAAGGAAGAGGGCTTTGATTTAGATGCAAGCAGTGTTGGAGAAATCATTCTTGGCTTGCTCGCAAATTATGAACCTAATCAAATTACATTTACCAATCTCTACAAAACATATCAAGATATTGCATTTGCAGCTATGATTGGAGTGCAGGCAATAACAACTGATTCCATGGAAGAGCTTAAGAAAATTTCATTAGTTGGAAAAAATCTGGACATCCGGATTAAAATATTCCTCAGGATTAATCCATTGATTAAAGTAGGAAAATATTCAACTCTCAAGCAACAATATGGTATACCTTTGCAGCAGGCAAAAAAAGCTATTGCCTTTGCAGCTGCAGATCCAAACATTGAGTTGATAGGTCTTCATTTCCATGGCAGCTACATCTCTAATCCTGAGGTGTATTGCATTGCTGCGAATAAACTGCTAAAACTGGCAAAGTATGCTGATGAATTAGGCTCAAAAATCAGCTACCTGGATTTAGGAGGAGGATTCCCAACAAATGATAATTCTCAGACAAAGTATGGAAAATCATACAATCTCCAGAAAGCAGGTATTATGATTGCCAATACCATTTCTGGCTTGCTGGAAAAATATCAATTGCCAGAACCCACACTGATTTTTGAGCCCGGCAAACATATTGTGGCAAATGCAATGATTGCTATGGTCAAAGTTGTCAGTACAAAACAAGTTGGAAAAGAACATCTTGCGATTACAAATGGTTCTGTATATAATATGATTGCAGACAGATTTGTGTCAGGCTGCAATTACCACATTCTGCCGGCAAACAAGCTTAATAAGATACAGACAACAAAATACACAATCTATGGCTGCACATGCGACTGCATTGATATAATGGGCAGGAATCGCTGGCTTCCACGATTAGAAGAAGGAGACCTCTTAACAATCATGGATGCAGGAGCATATAGTGTTGTATTTGCCAGTAATTTCAACAGTCTCAAGAGAGTTCCTATTGTCTTGCTGCAAGAATCTGGGACAGCAAAATTAGTGAGAAGAAGGGATAGGTATGCAGAAATGTTTGCTCCTGAGTTGGATGTGCTGAAAGTTGCTGATCCAAATGAATTGAAATATTTTTATAATTTGCATAGAATAAATTTTGAAAAAATATGGGGAGAGCATCTCACTCCTGAAATGCGGGAAAAAAGACTGGAAAAACCGCTGAGAGCAATTTTGGAAACTATCCAAAGACAGAGAGAGCAAAGACATGATCAGTAAATAATTTAAACAATAAAATTTGTTGATGTATTCTCATGACAAACTTTGACAATGAAGAGCCAGCTCATAACTTCTGTGGCTTGCCAGATAAGTACACAGACTACAAAAAAGCAAAAATTGTGGTGCTTCCTGTTCCTTACGATGGAACATCAACGTATGGCAAAGGTGCAGATAAAGGACCAGATGCAATTATTACTTCTTCTGGCTATGTTGAACTTTATGATATTGAAAAAGACATAGAAGTTTACAAACAAGGAATTTACACTGCACCTCAACTCAAAGTAAGCAACAGTGATGATCCTGAAAGTGTCAACAATAAAATTCTGGAAACAACACGAAAATTTATCAAAGAGGGTAAATTTGTTGTGATGCTCGGAGGTGAACATTCTATCTCTGCTGGATTTTGCCATGCATTGCAGGAGAAATACAAAAATGTGAGCGTGTTGCATTTTGATGCGCATGGAGATACAAGAGAAACGTATCATGGTAGCCATTATAATCATGCCTGTGTAATGGCACGGATTCGAGAGTTTGTGACATCGCTTGTGCAAGTTGGTATCAGAAGTATAGATTTTGAAGAAGTTCAAACACGAAAACCGAATCAGCATATTTTTTTTGCACATGAAATTGTTGATCCAAACAACAAAAAGTGGATGCAGAAAGCGATTAACAAATTAACAGAAGATGTTTTTGTCAGCATAGATTTAGATGTTTTTGATCCTGCAATCATGCCATCAACAGGCACTCCAGAACCAGGAGGTATGTTGTGGTATCAATTTTTAGAGTTTATAGAAAAAGTTATTCAACAAAAGAATGTTGTTGGATTTGATGTTGTTGAGCTTGCGCCGAAAGAAGGCAATCCAGCGCCTGATTTTATGGCTGCAAAAATGATTTACAGAATGCTTAGCATGATTTTTTGGAAGAAGATAAGATAATTATCAATATATCTTGAATTTTCCGTATTTTATTGTGCAAAAAACTTCAGTGAAGAGATCTCTGAAATCACTTGCAGAATCAGATGGCACCTGCTCCGTACGTATTAAGTCTCTTCTATGAAAAGTATGAAATTTTTCCGCCGCCGAGTTCGCACACTTGTCCTTTTTCTCCCCCTTATTTCCAAGGGGG
>JAHFMP010000057.1 GCA_023267795.1 Candidatus Woesearchaeota archaeon
GCAACCAATGACTTCAATATCTTTTCTCTGCAGAAATCCTTTATCAAATGTAACTATTTTCTGTATTCCATATGCTTTCATGAACGCAAGACTCGTGCAATCAGTAAAACTCAGGTCATTTGTTGTCTGAAATAATAACCATGCATCTTTGAAAATATGAGCACCTATAAAAATAAAAGCAATTTGAGAATGAAGTATATAGAATCCAGTCTCATATGCAGTTTTCTTACCTGCTTTTCGCAAACAAACTCCAAGCACTTCATCAAAAATATAATCTGAAGTATATGTGACCTCTTGTTTGTTTGAAAAAATATCTTTCAAAAGATTTTTTGCTTTCAGATGGTGAACATCAACTTTATTGACATAGGAACAGAAAACACTTGCATCAATAAAAATAGCCATAGCATACTTCACCTTACCCGTAAAGAATGTCATCTATTTGTTCGCTTGTTCTTTCTGTTCCTTTTCTCCAGTTTGTAGGTTTAAGATCTAAAAATTGCAGTTTCGCTTTCTTCTGCCTTCTTTCCAACCAATTTTTCATTGCGAGAGTAAGCACTTTTCCTACTGGCATATTTTCTCGAACAGATTCTGCCCTAAAGTCACGAAAAATCTTCTCGTCAACATTTTTTATACTTACTTGCATATTCTCACCTAAGTAGTACAAGTACTACTTGTATTTAAATTTTTTGTAAAAAATGATAGGAAAGATCTCAATAATAAATTTATTTCCGTAACATTAAAATAGCAAAGCAATATTCTCTTTTATGGTGATCATTATGAAAACTAAATATAGTTTATTATGCCTCATTGCAGTATTTCTTTTTGTGATAAGTTGTGGAACAGAATCTGCAACACAAACAGAAACAACAACTGAAATAAGTGCAGAAACAGCTGAACAAACCAGTGTGGCTGTTGCAACACAGCCTGTGTTCGAAGAAGAAAGCAGTTCAGCTGTCGAAGAAACAATCGTTGTCGAATCAGTAGACGAATCTGTTGCAGAAGAATCAGAAGAAGCGAAAACAGTAGAAGTTAAAATCCAAAACTATGCATTTGAAGAAAAAACACTCACAGTAAAAGCAGGAACAACAGTAGTTTGGGAAAACTATGACAGTGCGCCACATACAGTGACTGGAGATGGTCTTGATTCAGGAAAAATTAAAAAAGGAGATACGTATGAGTATACGTTTACAAAGCCAGGGACGTATGAGTATTACTGTGCATATCATCCAAGCATGACTGCAAAAGTGATTGTGGAATAAACAAGTGATTCATATGAAAAAAATGTTCCTTTTGATTTTTTTGTTTCTTGTATTTTTTCTGACAAGTTGTACTCAAGGGTTTTGTTGAGAAAATTCTTCATAGACGGAATAAAGTGAAGAAATGTCAGGATTTTATTTTCATAACTTTTATAAAGATAGGAGAAGTTAAAAAGAAAAAGGAGTTATGATTATGCCAGAAATAAAAAAAACAAAAAAAAGAGTCCATGCTAAAAAGAACGCTACAACAGAAACAAAACTAAAAAAAACACATCCAGAAATAAAATCTGTTTCTGAAGAAATACCTGTTGAAGCAGCAGATCCTTTTTTTACCCATAAAGTAATTCTTCTTGTTGCAATTGCATTATTATTAATATTCAATCAAGTACAAATTGGAACAGTAACAGCATTATTGGATATTTCTGTTCCACTCTCTTCTGGTTCAGATGACAAATCATTGCTCACATTTTTAGGGAGTGATGGTATGGATCTCAATGATGTTGATGTCACGCAAATTCAATCAACAGCACAAGGAATCGCAGTGCTTTTTCCAGTAAATGAAGTAAAAACAACAGAAGATGCAATTGCAGTGATGGTTCCATCTGGGACTCCAGAGTATGGAGAAGAAATGGGCAGCATTTCGTATGATGATCCAGTTACAGCATTAAGCAAATTGGAAAAAGCATATCCTGCGTTGAAACAGCAGGCAAAAGAAAATGACGAAATCTGGCAACGCTACTTGAGTTTGGCAGCAGCGCCACGAGGAATAGCTTGTGAATTTTGTTGTGGTGTTGGTGCCCAGGGGATTGACAGTGCTGGCAATTTACGTTGTGGTTGTGCGCATAATCCAGCAGTGCAGTCAGTTACATTGTGGCTCATGCTCAACACAGATTACACAGATGCAGAAATATTGAAGGAAGTTTATAAGTGGAAATCAATCTGGTTCCCGAAGAATATGGTTAGTCTTGTATTACAAATTGCTGGTGGTGATACTTCTGTGTTAGAAGATTTGCCTGGTATGGTAGGTGGTTGTTAATTATAAAAATGAAAAAACAAGGAGGTGCATAAATTCTTCATGAGGTCAAAGACCGAATGTTAGAATTTATTTTATGGAAAAAAATACAGTAATGGTAATAGTGATGGTTGTTTTGTTTTTGTTTGCAGCAGTGCAGGCAGTACAGTTGACAATGATAAAAAAAGATTTGTCAGAGTCTGGCTTGAAAGTTGGTTCTGGAGGACTGGGGATTTCCACAACAAGCAGTAGTTCAGGAGGTGCTTCTTCAAGTAGTACTTCCTTAGACCAATTACCTGGTATGGTAGGTGGTTGTTAGAGTAGAAAATTCCGCTAAATTTTTAATCTTTGGGATGAAAATAATATGGGTGAAGAAAAAACAGCAAAAATAGGTG
Source organism: Candidatus Woesearchaeota archaeon (assembly GCA_023267795.1). Lineage (GTDB taxonomy): Archaea > Nanobdellota > Nanobdellia > Woesearchaeales > DSVV01 > JACRPI01. The sequence continues at coordinate 2,664 of JAHFMP010000057.1, forward strand.
TTATTCAAAAATGGCTACCATACATTCTTATTATTATTGGAGTACTTTTACTATACAATATTTATAATCTTTGGGCAACAATGCATACTATAAATATAGCAGTTGCTGAGCTTCAGGAAGCAGCAATTCCTTTGGATATTAAAATGACTATTATTACTGCGTCTATTTGTGAAGATTGTTATGATATTCATAGTATTATTCCCTCCATCGGCAAGTTTAACGTTAATATTACAGAGCAAAAAGAACTCGAAAGCGATGATGATGAAGCAAAAATATTGATTGCGCAATATGGCATACAAAAGATTCCTGCACTTATTGTGACAACAACAGTAGAAAGTGCAGAGAAAAAACAGGATGTTGTTGCACAATTGGAAAAAATCTTGACAAAAGAAGGAGAAACAGCGTTTGTCTATAAAAATACAAATCCGCCTTATCTTGATGTTGCTTCTGGCAAAATAAAAGGAAGAGTCACTGTTGTTTCCTTGACGTCTGATTGTGATAATTGTCAGAATATAAGTAGTATGATTCCTGCCTTGAAGAAGATTATGGCTATTACAAATGTTAAAGAAGTGGCATATGGTACAGCAGAAGCGCAAGATTTTATTGAAAAGTATAATTTGAAATTTGTTCCAACAATTATTATTTCTAGTGATGCAGAAGAGTATGAGGGGTTTGCAGAAACTTGGCAAAAATATGGAACAGAAGAGAAAGATGGTTCTTTCATCTTGCGGAATACAATTCCTCCTTATGTCAATACAACAACAGGAGAGATTGTTGGATTAGTAGATATTATATATCTTATTGATGCAAGTTGTGAAGATTGTTATGATGTTATGATTCACAAACAAATATTGCAGGGTTTTGGCATGCGCTTTGCCAAAGAAACAACAGTTGATATAAATACAGAACAGGGCCAAGCACTTTTAGAAAAATATGGAATAACAAAAGTGCCAACAATTATTCTTTCCAAAGATGCTGCTGCGTATGCAGTGCTTGGACAACTTTGGTCAAATGTAGGGGTTGTTGCAGATGATGATTCTTATATCTTCACAGAAATGAATCAACTGCAGGGTGCAACATTTACTGATCTCAGTAAAGAGCATGATTTTGCAGAGAAAATTAATGGAGAAGCAGATGTTCAAAAAGTATAATGCCATGCTTTTTTATTTTTCATTTTTTTTAATTGTCGTAAGCATTCTAGTAATGCCAGAAGTTGCTGCAACATCGCACCTCCCAAAAGGACTTCTTGTTGCGCAGGAATATAACAATGCAATGTCAAAGAATTTTCTTTTGAATGTTTCTTTTCTTGTTGCGTTTATTGCAGGGATAATTACTATTCTTTCTCCATGCATTTTTCCCCTATTGCCTGCATTTTTCAGTTACACGTTCAAGGAAAAAAAGAAGATTACCTTGATGACGCTTGTTTTCTTTTTAGGTTTTAGTATAATGTTTATTATCATGGGCATTATTGCCACTGTGATTGGTCTTGCATCATTAACATTACTTCAGGAGCAGTATGGCATCTTTATCCAAGTTGCAGGAATTTTATTAATTATCTTTGGGTTGCTTTCGTTGTTTGGCAAAGGATTTTCGGGTATTATTATCAGAAAGCGCCTTTAAAATGATTTTGCAGGAGTGTTTATCTATGGCCTTTTGTTTGCGTTGGGTTGGACAGTGTGTCTTGGTCCAATCCTTGCTGGAATTCTTTCCATGACTGCATTGTTCCACAATTATTTTACAGCAGTATTGATGATGTTTTTTTATTCATTTGGAATGTTTGTTCCACTATTTGTTCTTTCTTATTTTTATGACAAATATCATCTGGAGAAGAAAAAGTGGTTGAGCGGAAAAGAATACACACTCAAAATATCTGGGAAAAAATATACCTTTCACACAACAAATATTCTCTCTGGAATTTTATTTATTGGTTTTGGCATTATGTTTTTCTTGACAAAAGGAACAAGCGAAGTTAATGGATGGAATTATTTTGGATTAAAGGATCTTTTTTATCAGATACAGAGGTATTTGCTTGCAGGTGGAATATTTTTTAATATGCTTGGTGCAATCATATTGTTGATCGCAGGATATTTTATATACAATGGAATAAAGATAAACATGGAAGAAGTGAAATGAATCTAAAGAGAGCTTTGCAAAGTTCTCTAAACAAATCATCGAGGTCTGAGAAATGTTTGAGACAATTCAAAACAAAGTACAAAGTTATCAGTGGCTTGCACCAATATTTTTGCGAGTAGGCATTGGCATAGTATTTTTTCTTTTTGGGATTGACAAATTTGTTCATGTCCAGAATTGGATTGCATATATTCCAGTGTGGCTTCCACAGCATGTACCCATGGATATTGTGACTTTCATGTATGTTCAGGGAGTCATTGAAGCAGTTCTTGGAGCATTTCTCATCATAGGGTTTTGGTCAAGAACAAGTGCATTTTTCTGTGCAGCGATATTGTTTGGCATTATAATTACTATTGGGTACAATGAAATCTCGATTCGCGATTTTGGTTTATTATTGGGAGCACTTGCATTATCACTCAGAGAACAAACAAAGTGGAGTGTTGATAGCTGGATGAAAATTTGCCTTTTTCGCACATGACGCATTTCATTATTTCTTCCTCGCCTCAAACAACATCACGCCCATTGTTGGTGTTGCTTTCCATGTTTTGAAAGACACAATAGAAAATTTATTCTTTTTCAGCATGTTGTCCACTTCAGAATTAGAATAAGCACGATGATGTGCTTTGTGGAAAAGCCGCAGCCACCAGTCGAGCAATCGTGTGGTAGGATAATCTGTGCACAAATCAAGAAGAAGTAATCTCCCATTTTTTTTTAGGACACGATGGAATTCGCATAATGCTTTTTCAGGATGTGGCAAAGAATGGAAAACATTGGAACATATAACAATATCAACACTATTGTTTTTTGCGCTGAAGTTTTCGCAGTGTGCTAACTCCAACTGCAATGTTTTGTTGAATTTGCTCTTGGAAGTCAGTTTTGCTTCTGCAAGATCCAACATTGCTGGAGTGATGTCAAACCCAATAATTTTTCCTTTGTGTTTTAATTGTTGTTGGATTGCTGCAAGAAGATTTCCAGTGCCGCAGCCAGCATCAACAATAATTTCTTTTCCTTTCAGTTTGAGCTGTTCCAGTATTGCATTTTCTGTAGAAAGTAAATATTGTTTCCATCGATCATCATAAATTTGTGCAATGGTTGTGTATTCTTCAATAACTCCTTTATAAATTTTTTTTGTCAATGGATCTTTCAGGTAAGAAATATATTTTGAATCTACCTTTTTTGCTTTTCTGCTTCTTTTTTTTGCCATGCTCTTGCTTTTGTAAAATCTAATTTAAGTACCTTTCGGTTTCCAAAAGAAAAAAATATCAATCCCGTGGTCGCATTTCTTTTTCCACTTTTTTAAGAACACTATCAAGGCCAACCATGAGATTGCGTTCCACAACATATGCTGTATACACTTTGTCTGTTTTGAGATGAGCATGAATTTCATATTTTTCAGATTTTTCTCGCTCATGAACATTCTTAAGTGTCAAATTAAGGCCCCTAAAGTTGTTGTTATGTTGGTTCATTTCTTTAACAAAATTGCCAACTATTTTTTTGACAATAACCAATGCTGCAGGATCAAGATCTCTGAATCCAGTTAATTGGATATTTCCTCCAAGCTCTAATGTCATAATAGTCACCTCTTTTTTATTCAACAGTTATCTGCACTTTATTCATCACATCAATTTTTCCTTTCCAAAAGTTGAACATGAGAAGATATTATTC
>JAHFMP010000058.1 GCA_023267795.1 Candidatus Woesearchaeota archaeon
TTATTCATGTATTGTGCAATCTGTGTTGTTTTGCTTCCTGGCGCTGCACACATATCTAAAATTATTTCTCCATGTTGCGGATCAAGAACAATTGGTGGAATCATTGAAGCTGCTTCCTGAACATAAATGAATCCTAATGCATGTTCGATGAGATTGCCAATATCTCTTCTTTTTTCTTCTCCTTCTCCACGATGTTCCATCCAAAATCCTTCTTTGCACCATGGAATTGGTGTGAGTATCCAATCTTTGTTTAGCTTTTTTTTAATTTCCTCTACTGAAATTTTTAATGTGTTTACCCGAATTGATCTTCTTAAAAAAGAAAGAGAATATTTTTTGAAAAGTTCGAAGTCTGTGAGTTTGGAATAGTGTTCAATAAATTTTGGTTTGAATTCTATTTTGTCTTTGTTGTGAAATGGCTCGATGTCATGGTCTGTTTCTTCTTCGTGAATGCCTGTGATTGATTGTTCAACTTCGCTCTTTTGTTTTTTTGTCATTTTTTATTTTTGATTATCTTCTTATAGAGAACTTTGCAAAAATCGATTTTTGCAAAGTTCTCTTTGAGAATTTTGCTCTTTATGCAAAATTCTCTATACCTTCACCATATACACACCTTCTTTCACATACCCTAATTTTTTATAATACTCTCTTGTCCCGACAGCAGAGATCACAACTATTTTATCTTTTCCATTCTCTTTTGCAATTTCCTCTGCTTTCTTCATCAATTGCTTTCCTAATCCACGATGTTGCACTGTTCCTTCCACTCCAAACGCAGCTGCTTCTCCATAAACATGTAATTCTCTGATTAATGCAGATGTTGGTGTTATTTCTTTTCTTAAACTTGCACTTGGAAAACGCATTCTTAAAAAACCGAAAAGTACATTGTTTTTTGTATCTTCCAGAGAAATAAAAAATTCTTTTCCATAAGATGCGTCATATTTTTGGACAATAATCTCTGGAGAATGAAGCTTTATTTGCGGATTTTTTGCAATGAAAGTACCAACTTCACGCGCCCGGATTTCTTTTGTGACAATATTCTTCTCCTTCATAATCTTTTCCACGTACTGCCGTAGATTTGTTTTATCCACTCCAGCTTCTGTGACATTTGTAGGAATATCACGCTGCACACGCATAATTCTGCAATATGCTGGAACATATCGCATGAAATCAGCAATAATTTCTGCAGCTGTTGCAGTGGTCATTGGTTGATAATTTCCTGCTTTCCAGGTATGATACAAAGCTGTTCCTTTAAGCACCATGCAAGGATAGATTTTTAGCATATCTGGACGATAAAGAGGATTATCAAAAAGTTCTCGCAAACCAACAACATCCATCTCTTTTGTTGTCTTGGGCAAGCCGAGCATGTAATGGAAGTTTAATTTGAAACCGAGATCCCGCAATTCCTGAATAGAACCATGAGAATCTGCAAGTGTATGACCGCGATGCGTGACTCTTAATGGCTCTTCATAAACACTCTGTATTCCAAGTTCTACTCGTGTTGCACCAAGCTCAAGCATTAGATTTCCATGCACTGCAAATCCCCAGTCTGGTTTTGTTTCAATTGTTAGGCCGACACAACGGATTGGCGCTGTTTCGTTTCTTTTCTTCTCTTTTTCCAAGGTTGTTTTCTTTTTATTTTTTAGTGCAAGAATTTTTTTGTTCATTAGTTCTCGACGTCCTTCTTTGCGGATATCTTCGGGAAGTTCAAAGAATTTTTTTATTTTTTCAATGTCAATAGTTTCTTTTTCTGTATTTTTTTTGCCTTGATCCTGCTTTTTGAAAAAAAGTTTTCCAAAATCATTCAATGCCAGATAAATGTCCTTGACAAAATTCACTTGATATTCTCGTGGTGTTGCAGGAAATGTGCCTCCTTGAATAATCACTTCTGCTTTTTGCGGAATATGGCCGCTGACAATATACTGCTCTAACCTGTTGAACACAATAATGTAAGAATCATATCCTGCTCTTATTGCACGCATTGTCGACGGCTCTTTTCCTGTATAACTCTGCGGCACATCACCAAATGCACTTCCCGGACCTCCTGGACAGAATGTGCACTTGCCATGAGGACAAGCAGAAGGAGCAGACATCACTGCGATTGGTGCAACGCCACTTCTGCTGCGCATTGGTTTTGTGAGCAACTGTTTTTTAATGAGCTTTAATTCTTTTTCTGTTGCGTGAAGCATGATGTCAATATCTGTTGGGATTTTTTTGAGACTATATTTTCCGCACAATTTGACTTTCAATTGATTAATTTGTTTTTTAGAATGTTTTTTTGTGAATAGTGCACTGATTATTTCTTTGTAAAAATTATCCTGTTCTAAACTTTGATTTTGATTTAGACTTGTCCCCATATTCTGCACGTTTTTATTCACTTACAAATTTTTCAAAATCAGCAACAATTCAACAAATACATCAGTACGCAAATGCATATTCCCTGTAGTAACAAGTTCAAAAAGAATTTGTTCTGCCTCGTTTTTTGTGATAATTTTTTTTTTGACTGAGGCCAAGACAAGAGTAGTAAGCCACCACGATTGAATACCTTGAGTAAGACAACAAGCGTACATTGCTGCATCATTTGTCAGTAAAATCTGATTTCTTTCTTTTGCAAGAAGAATAATTTCTGCATCTGCTTCTTGAATTTCTTGTTCTTTTGCAAATGTTTTTGCTTCCTCTTTTTTTCGCTCAGAAACGATAGAAAACCATACATTTTTTCCCTGTGCAAAGAGAGAATAAGGTTTTCCAAATAGTTTTCCATTCTCAACAACTTCCTCCCACACTATTTGAGGAACAACAAACTCTGAAAAATTCTTGCGAATAAGTTCAAGCTTTCCTATATTTAAAAGAGGAATAATTGCAGATGAATCAACAACAACCATCTATAATGCCTCAAGAATCTTCAAATCACGCTGAAGATCCTCTTTTCCATACGGAAACTCTACTCGCGAGAGAAGCTCCTGTGCTTTCCAAAGAGATAGCTCTGCTTCTTTTGCAAGAGTACGAAGCGTTATCTCTTTTTGTGCATATTTTTTGAGAAGCTGTTGAAGATGCTCCTCCTTTACTGCTTTATTCATCAACTCACGAACCACTTCTGCCTGCGGTTTCTTCATATCCCTCGCTAAATGAGAAAGCTGTTTTGCAACATGCTCTTGTATGCGTATTGTAAGTACTTCCATGTTATCACCTTCAGTCTTGTCAATAAGTATCTATAATATATGTATAGTAACTTTACTTATTGTAACTATTATTTAAAATTTGCTATTTTTAGTGCCATCCCAATTCAGCGAGTGATTTTAGAGATCTCTTTTCCACAAGAAATTAAGCCATACATTTTTCCGCCGCCTGAAAACGCACGCTTGCCTCTTATTTGTCCCCCTTAATGGGAATAAGGGGGACAAAAAGAGACAAGGAAAAGAAAAAGTGAATAGAGATAGGCGGCGGAAAAAATGTTCCTCTGTTTCCTCTCGAAGTTGCATATTTCAATCGAGAAATCGGATGGCACTATTTTTACAGAATTTCTGCAGCCTACTAAATCTCAATCACTTCATCATTTTCAGGCAGATACAATTTCTTGATAAACGGCTTAACTTTTTCTGCAAGTGTTTGTATGGCAATCTCATCACCATGATTAATAATCAAATGCTTTGGCTTAAATCGCTGCACAGCACCAACTAAGTCATTTTGGCCTGCATGCGCACTGAAATCAAACTGCTCAATTCTTCCTGTCCATTGCACTTTTTTGCCATCAACATACGCTGTCTTTTCCTGCAGTAAAAGCCTCCCATTCGTGCCATCTGCCTGATATCCTGTTAAAAGCAATGCATGTTTTGGTTCAAAGAACATAAGCTTCAAATAGTCCATGACAGGTCCTCCAGTGACCATGCCAGAAGTAGTGATAATAACACAATTTTCGCCAAGCACTTTTTTTCTCTCAGCAGGGCTTGTAATATACTGGACACGTTTTTGTGCTGCACGCAATGCAGATGCATCCTTGATAAACATTGGATTTGTGACACAAAGATCAGTCACTTTTTTTGCCATGCCATCAAGATAAATTGGACAGTCAATCTTTGTTTTTGCAAGCAGGAGCATTAATTCCTGCGCTCTTCCAACAGCAAATGTCGGCAATAAAACACTTCCTTGTTTTTCAATGGTTTCTTGAATAACTTTTGCAAAATGTTGCTCTGTTTGTTTTCTGTCAGGATGCCCTCTATCTCCATAAGTGCTCTCAATAATCATAATATCTAAATTTTGCAGAGAATACTGTGCACCATTGAGCAACAGTGTATTTTGCCAATTCACATCACCGCTGTACAAAATAGTTTTTCCTTTGTATTGGAAAAGAACAGAAGCACTGCCAGGAATATGGCCTGCATCGAGAAACTGAAAAAATGCATTTGCAATCTCGTATTGTTTTTTGTAGATTACATCCTTAAAATATTTCAAGACAGCAAATATATTTGCTTCATGATATGCTGGATGCGTATGAGTAATAAGCTCAATATGAAATGAATCTCTCAAAAGCACTTCTGTCAATAGTTTTGTCATGCGTGTTGCAAACATAGGACATTGCAAGCCTTCATGATTCAACAAAGGCAATGCTCCTGTGTGATCAAGGTGTGCATGGCTGAGAAAAACAGCTTGTATTTTGCTGTGATCAAACAAAGTAGGATATTCTGTGCCGTGCTCTGTTATTTTTAATCCTGCATCAAAAAGAAATGTGTTGTCCAGTGCAATGCAGCTTCTGCCAACCTCTTTTCCTGCACCATGAAAAATAAACTCCATAAACATTTTTGAAGAATAGAAGTATAAATACGTTTCCTTTCATCTTCGTTCTCTTCTTTCAAAATGGGATTTCCTACCAAATGATGGTCTGGAATGACCTGAAGAACCATAACCTGAACCACGTTGTCCAAAAGAACTGCGACGAGACTGCCTGTGGCCAAACTCTGTTTTTCTCTGGAATGCAACACGTTGTATAACAGGCATCTGCATTTTATGAATCTCGAGTGTCCTGTCCCGAAGCACATTATTGAAATTTCCATAATCCCGCTCTGTCAACAAAGTAACAGCAGAACCGCTCATTCCTGCCCGTGCAGTTCTTCCTATGCGATGCACATATTCATCTGATGATTTTGGTACATCATAATTGTAGACATGAGAAACATTTTTTATGTCTAGTCCACGTGCTGCAACATCTGTTGCAACAAGAACACTAATGTGCTGTTTTTTGAGTGCTTCCAATGCATACAAGCGTCTGCTCTGTGTTAAGCCGCCGTGAATTGCCATTGCATGAATTCCATGCAATTTCAAATTTTTTGCAACAATATCCACTTCATGCCTGGTTCCACAAAAAATTAGAGATAAATCTTCTTGATTTTGTTTGAGAAAATGAAGCAAAAGTGAGAATTTATCGTACTGTTGCACTACAATATAGAATTGTTTCAAAAACTGCTTGTCAACATATACTTCTCCCCGCACAGTAATTGGATTTCGCAAATGCTTTTTGATAAGATGCTTGACTCCTTCTGGCAACGTTGCACTGAAAAGAAGTGTTTGTCGCTCTTTTGGAATATGTGTCATAATTTCTTCAACTGCCTCCAAAAATCCCATTTCAAACATTTTATCTGCTTCATCTAATACAAAAAAACGAAGAGCATCAAAACGAATTGTATGTCGCTCAAGATGATCAAGGATTCTTCCTGGTGTTCCGACAATGACATCAGATCGTTTAATTGCATCAATTTGAGGACCAATCCCTACTCCACCATACACGCTTGTGATACGAATTGAAGTATATTTTGCAAACGAGCGAAGAGAATCAGTTACCTGCACGCATAATTCACGAGTAGGAGTAAGAATCAATGCTTGTATTCCTTTTCCAGGTTGAAGTGCATTTAAAAGAGGTACCCCAAATGCTGCTGTCTTTCCTGATCCTGTGCTGGAATGACCAAAAATATCCTTTTTTTTAAGAATTTCAGGGATTGCTTTTTCCTGAATAGGTGTTGTTTCCAAAAAGCCATGTTCATGGAGTGCTTTGAGAATATTCTGGTGTATTGCGAGTTCTGCTATTTTCATGGGCCTTATTCCTGATGTTTGCAAGAAAAGAATAAGTAATATATAAAGTAAGATGGTAAAAAAGATAAAAATCATAATCTTGTTGTCTTTTTATTGACAAGTACATATTCTTCAGGAGTGCCAACGTCAAACCAATAGCCAGAAAATTGATAGCCATAGACAAGCTTTTGGCCAGCAATAAACTTGATGAGATCTCCGGGCTTGTCAAAATGCGTTTGTTCTATTGCTCCTCTGATAAAGTGAAGATCTTCATGAGGAAAAACATAACAAGCAGTTGCTGCCAATGTTGTTTTTGGTTTCTCTGGCTTCTCTTCAAAGCCAATAACACGGTTGAATTTGTCTAGTTCAATACA
>JAHFMP010000059.1 GCA_023267795.1 Candidatus Woesearchaeota archaeon
TTAATGCTAAATTTTGCTCCGTTTATAACTTCAGGAGCACAGATTTCGCGAGAACTTAAAGAAGCTGTTTTGTCTGAAACTCCATTTGTATGACGACATCCAAGAGTATAATCTAATACTGTTACCAATTCTTCAATCTCTTCTTCTGGAATATGCACCATAATATTTCGACGTCTAATATCATTGTGAAGAAATCCTCTCTCATGCATATGCTGGATAGCATCGAGAATTTGAAGAAGATATTTTTCGAATATAGGAACAGAAATTTTTCCTTTTTTTTCAAGATCTGTTCCATCTATCCACTCAAAAATAAGAGCTTTTGTTTCATCATTAAGTATAATGGTATGATAATATCGAATAATGTTTCTATGCTTAAATGCGTCTGCAAGTCTTTCATTGTCTTCAATGCCTTCTTCACTAAAAACAGTAATGGCATAATCTACTTTTCTACTCTCTAATTTTTTTGAAAACCGAAGTGCTTTCATTGCACGAATAGCGTCAGGGCCGACAACTTTATAGACAACACCAAATCCACCTTCTCCTGCAATTTTCAAAGGAGTATATTCAGGATGAGCAGTTTCATAACAATCTGCAAGTTCATCAATAGTGCTCCATTCATCTGCATCAACAATGATTTTCAGTTGTTCAGGAAGAGATTCTTCTCTTAAAGCATCAAGAAGTTGTTGGACATCTTGTTGGATATTCAGATTTAGTATTTCTTTGAGATAGTCCTGTGCTTGTTGAATAATTTCTTCAATTGTTCTTGTCATGTCAAAGCAGTGAAATGCATGTTAAATTATAAAAGTTACTTACAACGAAGCAATAATTTGCTTATTTTTTATAGAGAACAATTCAATCAATTTTTCTTTTCCATTCTCAACTCATCATAACTTCAACGCAGCTTTCAATGCATCTCTGTCAAATCCAATAATGATTGTTCCATTTGCATCAATGACAGGAACACCGCGCTGGCCTGATTTTTCTTCCATGTCCTGAAGACCTTGAAAGTCTTCTGCAACATTGATTTCTGTAAATGCTATTTTATTCTGCTTCAAAAATTCTTTTGCCTTGACACACCATGGACAGGAATTTGTACTATACACTGTTACTGCCATAACTTTCGCCTCCTAAAAATCAGTTTCTTAATTTATATTTAAAGCTTATGAATTTTAATTTACGCAAATTTTACGCAAATAATTGCTTGACAATCATTGTTGCATAGCTGCCTTTTCCTAATGCAAAATGCAATATTAGTGTTTCTTTGTCAATTTCCTCATAAGAAAAATCACTACAGCTGATCAACAAATCTCTTTTTCCACCTGCTGTCAACAACTCAGGCATTTGTTTTGGCAAAAAATCACGAGAAGTAATTTTTTCCTGTTTCATGATTTTCTGTACAACAGCAGTAACACCATAATCATCACATTCAATATCAAAACCAATAATAGGAATTGTTCTCTGTTTCATAGTTACTGTTGAAAAACAAAGATTTCCTAAATTATATGTAAAGGTCTTGTGTTTTTTTTGCGACAAAACAAACTGTTGTGCACATTCATTCCATAACCAACTCTGGTAAGCATGCACAAATAGTAAAAGCAATTTTTTTGGCAATGTCCTGAGCGCACCAATCACATCAGTTGGATTTCTATTCAAATATTTCTGAACAAGAATATGTGGATAATAAGATACAGCACAAATCAAAGCACATGCCTCTTTGAATTCCTTTCTGACAAGATGTCTTCCTATGATATGGTTATTCTTATTATTCCCGAATCTCTGGTCATCATAATAATTCACAAACAAGGAAATGTGCTGCAGATTTTTGAGAAAATATTGTTTTTCTTTTTCGGTTATTTCACGGACAGTAATTGCAAATCTGTTGCCATCAAGCATGCCTAATTGCAGCTGCTGTTTTCCAGAACCAAGGAATAAGAGTTCCAGATTCTGTGACTTCATATTTTCTTTCGGACCTTGAGAAATAGAAATGTACTGTGTCGTAACAGCAGTCTTATCTTTATTCCCTGCGATATTGATGTATTTTTGGTTGATTTTCCAATGGCTGACAATCTGTTGGAGTGCTGCATTTATTTCTACATTTGTTTTTTTGAGTTTGTAGTAGGAGAATTTGCCTTCAGGGATGAAATTGAGAGTACTCAACTCCTCAACAATGAAATCATCTGGCTTTGATTTGAGTTGCATGGAGTAATGGAATGAACGAATGTTTTAAAATATTGCTATATCATCTCCATTGCTTCTTTCAGCAGTTTCTCTGCAGTATAATCATCCTTGAGTACTTCTGGATGGCTGCAATAAGGGCAGCGCAATGTTGCTTCTGAAGGAATATACGTAAAATTGTATCTGCATTTTACGCAGACATATTTTTCTTTCAGATTTTTTCCAGAAATAGTTTTCTGCACTTCTTTTGGTTTATCCTTCACCATTTGTTTTCTGACAGTAACTTCATAACACGTCGTGCACAACACATCTCTTCCATTGTTGGCGTAGTGAACCTCCTTGAAAGAGACCTGTATTTTGCATCGTTTGCAAGGATAGGTTACGATACTAGTTTCCATGAAATCACCTAAAAATGAAAATAAAAGATCAAATGAAGCGAATTCCTAGTTCATCACTCCTCAATCTTTGCTCTTTCATTTTCTGAACATGATCTTGCTTTCCAAGAATCCATGGACTTTTGACACCAGTAATAATAGTCATCACAGTTATTTTTCCTTTCATGTCTTCTGTAACACGAGCACCCCATATACAGTTTGCATCCTCGTCCATGCTTTCTGTGATTAATTCTCCAGCACGCTCTACTTCTTCAAGTGTCATGTCAGGACCACCATGGATATGAATCAATGCACCTGTTGCACCCTCATAACTGATTTCAAGCAATGGATTACTCAATGCACCTTTGACTGCTTCTTCTACTCTACTATTTGTATCAGACGCACCAACACCAATTGCTGCAACACCGCCATTTGTCATAATTGCCTTGACATCTGCAAAATCCAAGTTCACAAGAGAAGGCACTGCAATTGTTTCAACAATTCCTTTAATCATTGTTGCAATTAATTCGTTTGCAACTGCAAAAGCTTGTTGAATTGGCAAATTTCCTGCAATCTGCACAAGCCTGTTGTTGTCAATAACAATGACAGTATCAGAAACTTCCCGCAATTGCTGTAAACCAAATTCTGCCTTGTCTACTCGCGCTCTTTCTATTTTGAATGGCATTGTGACAGTCCCAATAACTATAGAACCAACATCTTTTGCTGCCCGTGCAACAACTGGTGCAGCTCCTGTTCCTGTTCCTCCACCCATTCCTGCACAAACAAAAACCATGTCTGCTCCTTTGACAGCATCTTTAATTTCCTGAATGGATTCCTGCGCTGCTTCTGTTCCTTTTTGTGGAAATCCACCACAACCAAGTCCTCTGGTTACTTCTTTTCCCATAAGAAATTTTTTATCTGCATGAGTGATTTCCAAATGCTGTGTATCTGTGTTACATGCAAAAATTTCAGCACCTTTGATTCCTTTTTTATAAAGCCAGCTTACCATGTTGTTGCCTGCTCCACCGCAACCAATTACTTTAATGTAAGCATGCCCTACAGGGCCAACTGCACGCATCTCTTGGGACTGCGCTAATGCATCTTTTACCATAAATTCCATTTTATAAAAAATCCAGACATTCATGCTTCGCACTCATGAAGGATTTTTTGTTCACCTCTTTTTATGATTTTAAGATAAACTGGTATTTAAATCTTCTGATTTTGCTATAATAGTGTAGAGATTTGTATACTGTTTTAGAATCTTTTTGTTACTTTATAGGGGGGGAAATCAAGTGAGCGTATTTGGGCGGCGGAAAAATCAGAACAATATTTTTGTCCTCTACTAGAGAACTTTGCAAAATTCTCTTTATATTCTACCATTCATAACAAGCAGAGATGGAGTTTTGAATTCAAAACATTTAAAAACAACCCCTCTTGTCAAACAAAACGCTGCATGCTCTGCTGGGGCTATGGGGTAGTTTGGCTATCCTTTCCGGTTTGGGGCCGGAAGACCCCAGTTCAAATCTGGGTAGCCCCGCCATTTATTTTATATTACAAAAATAACTAAATAACTGGAAGAGAAGTAAATAAAATCTCTTTTGAGCAAAGCGAGGAGATGAGATTTTATGGTAGGATCGTCAAAACGATTTGGTGTCAGATACGGACGACGCTTGCGACTCAAATATGAAGCTGTTGAAACAGAACAAAAAACAAAATATCAATGCCCATACTGCCACAAAATTGCAGTCAAGCGTATAGCAGCAGGAATATGGAATTGTCCAAAATGTTCTGCTGTATTCACTGGAAAAGCATACAGTATTGGAAAACAAGCAGTAGTTAAAGAAGCACTTGCTGAAGAGATGATTGAGGAGAATCCTGAAGAAGCAGAAGAAGAGTATGAAGAAGAAAAAGAAGAACCTCAAGAACAGGAACAAACAATATAATCGAGGCGCGAAATGGTAGAATACAAGTGTTTTGATTGCAACAAAGTAGTAGGCATTGAATTTTTGAGGAAAAAAGTTCGATGCCCATACTGTGGTTCAAAAATACTCTATAAAGCACGAACAACAGGAACAAAAGTAAAGGCACGATAATGCCATGAAACTCACTGCTGACATATATGTTACTGCGACTACAGTACAATTGCAAGCATTAAACAGCTGCTTTGAGGCAGAAAAAGAGGCAATGCAAACTCCACGAAGCAGTGTTGCAATTCATAGCACAAAAGATACAATACATTTTGCAGTAACATCTAAAGATTCTACTGCATTGCGCGCAACGTTAAACACAATTACAAAATTAGTTACTGTTTTTGAAAAAGCAGTAGAGGAAAAAAATGAGTAATCAGCAAGAAAAGATCCAACAACTGCAAACAATTGAGCAAAATATGCAGCATCTTCTTAAGCAGAGGCAACAATTTCAAATGCAGTTAATGGAACTTGATTCTGCATTTGAAGAGCTAAAAAAAACAGAGAAAGCATATAAAATAATTGGCAATATCATGGTTGTTTCTGAAAAAAGTGCACTGGAAAAAGAGTTGCATGAAAAAAAAGATCGTGTGGAGCTTCGCATCAAAAGTTTTGAAAAGCAGGAAAACTCATTAAAAGAGCAGGCAAAAGCAGTACGCGAAGAGATCATGAAAACAATGCAGGCAAAGTGATTGATGTGATAACAATGGAAGACACGCGATTACAGAGTATTATTGATTCGTTGCAGGAAATTGCAAGCGACACTGCTGTTCCTCGAAATATTAAGGAAAAATTGAATTTTATTGTTAAGGTGCTTCATAATGTGGAAGAAGATATTCTTTTAAGAAAAGACAAAGCGTTGAGTGAATTGGATGAGGTTGTGGAAGATGCAAACTTACAATCGTATACAAGAACTCAGATATGGAATGTTGTCAGTGCGTTGGAACTGATTTGATAATGGCATTACAAATTCCTGATTCCATGGATGAGATAGTGTATTTTACAAACAGAACAATAGACAATGGCAAAGCAGTGGTGTGGGTGCAAAAACAAGATTGCCCAAAATGCAAAAAAGCAAAAATGGGAAAACCTGCTGAAGATGGGCATGTCAAAATTCGAGCAAAAGAATATGTCTGTCCTGCGTGCAAATATACTGTTGAGAAAACTGCGTATGAAGAAGGATTAACAGCGTATGCTATTTATACGTGTCCTTCCTGTGAATATCAAGGAGAATATACGGGTATATTCAAAAGAAAAAATATTGAAGGTGCATTAACATTCAGATTTCCGTGCAGCAAATGCAAAGCGAATATTGATGTCACTAAAAAGATGAAAGAGAAAAAGAAGAAATGAAATAAGGGGTCGCAACCCCTTATTTCATTCTTCTCATCAAAAGAATTTCCAAACAGGGATAACTTCTATTGCTTCAAATGTATCTGTTTGGTTGAGAGTCAATATCTTTCCTTTTTTCAGATGAAATACTTCCATCGCTTCTTGGAGTCCGTCCAATTCCCTCTTTTTGTTTTCTTCTGTTAATTCGTAACAGACTTGTATCGCTTCTTTTATTGCCCCTTTCTCTTTTATAAGAAAATCACATTCATTTTTCTGTTTGAAGAAGTATATTTCTTTATACTTTCTTCTTAACTGAAGAAACACAACATTTTCGAGTATTCTTCCTTTATCATGGGTAAATGACACAGAATTTACCTGTGTTAATCCAACATCAATGCCATATACTTTTTTTGGATGGCTCAGTTGTTTTTTGTAAGAATAATCAATTCGTGAAGTGTTGAGCAAAAGATAG
>JAHFMP010000060.1 GCA_023267795.1 Candidatus Woesearchaeota archaeon
ATATTTCTTTGACTGTCTCTATCCCTGAATTGGGAATCTGGCAAAAAACAACTGCCGACGATATTGGAAAAGGAGATGACGAAAAATTCACTCTTGCACTCGATATTCCAGCAGATGCTGCATACGGCATCTATGATCTGCGCATTGTTGTCAGCAATGATGAGTTCAGCAGAACTAAATACAGGGATGTTGAAATAATTTAATTTATTATATTTTCTGCTATTATTTCCAACACACCATAATAATCTTTTACTGTTCCGCTGACAATAACATTTTGTCCCTCTCTTACAATATTATCCTCACTATCTTCTCTATCATTTTCTTCACCATTTTTTGAAAACACAACAACAGAAATGGTATTTGTTGATTGTTCTTGTTTTACTATCAGGATGGTAATATCTTTTTTATGTTTCACTTCTTGAACAGTTCCTTCTATTACTACTTTCTTTCCAATTGTTTCTCCTGTGATTTCATCGATATTGATCTTTTGTGCTTCTATTGTTTTTGAGAGTAAAAATAAACAAATAATGCCGCTTATTCCCACCAGCAATGCAATCCGAAGCAATTGTGTTTCGTTCATAAATATTTTTTCTTTTTCCCTGTTTAAAAAACCAACAGTTTATACGTTGACATAATGTTAATCTAAAAATGTAAATATTTTATTGGTGCAACAAACAGCAGCCACAATAATCCAAACCCTAAAAAGAAATAAAGAGCATCGTATTTTGCATAGAGATAATACACAAGATGCACAACAGTGAAAACAATGCCAATAATGGCAAATATTTTTTTTGTAATTGTTGTGTTCATGTTTTTATTGTGAACGTGAATGATTATTAAAATATTCGCTTTATTGAAAAAAGCAGATAACGGCAACATTGTTCCTATGCTCAAATATCTTTTTTCTGAACTACTTATGAATGATTACAATCAGCATTCAGAAAGATAAATAGCATCAAAACCACCACAAAAAAGAAACATTTATATAATACCTTGCCTATATTAGTATACAATTCAGTATATTAATACATAAAAAACTAAACAAGGTGATGTGGTTGGATATTGAGCGATTGAAAAAACTCAATTCACTTGCTGGTGAGTTAAAGCATCAGGGAATTGCCATTGATCACGAAGATGCTGCATTTTTGGCAGTCACAATGGTTGGTGAAGAAGGAGAACAATGCCTTGCGGATATGCACATAAATGAGAATCAATCCCTTGTTATGAGGGAAATTATCAAAGACAAACATTATCCAGATACAGAGGTTCAAAAACAAGTTCAGGGAATGAGCAAAGTAGAGGCCCAAGCTGTTTTACAGGAATTTGCAACTGTTATTGTTCAGGAATTAAACACATTGCAGCAAAAGTTTGATCAACACAACGCGCGACTTGCTAAAATGATAGAAGAGGTTACAGCATTGCAATTGCAATCGTTGCAGACAAAACAAGAAACAGTTGTTCAGGAGCATGTTCCTGTGCAGCAAACATTGCAGCAGCCAATGCAACAAGCCCAAAGTGTAGCTGCACAAGGTGCATCTAACCCTCGTACAGGAACATTTGCTGCTGAGGATGTTTCCATTGAAAAAATGTTTTACTTTGGTTCAAAAAAATCTTAAGAGAATCTTACATAAATAGCAAAATTCTCTTAACAGTCACATTTACTGAGAACATGACACAGGTCATCTGTGTTTTTGCAGAACGAGTGTATTTTAGTTATATAACATGCTAAAATGGAGGCACCATGCATCAACACTCTAATGCAAGGTTCGTTGACTAACAAAAACAGTAAGATCTTTACCAAAGGATCTTATTTGAACAAAAAAACGGCAAAGAAGCATAGCACGATTCAGCCATGAAAATTGTTGTGCTCTTTATGTTTTATTTGTTCTTTATTTGTTGGAAAACACTCAGTAAAGAAAAACATCTGTATTGAGTAGTAGGCAGAAGCAAATTTGTTCATACAATATATTCCACTGTGAAGCAGTTCCTATGTTTCCAGCAAGGAATGTGTTTGTTTGAGCTCAGGTCTCTTCAGTAGCTTTATTGCAAAGAAGAGAGTGCCTGTACCTTAAGCATGAATAAGCAGTATCTGACTCTGTGCAACGGTCTTTATTAAATTAAAAAACGAACCAAAACGCTGCACAGTATCTTTCGTATCTGCTTTGAACAAAGGCGTTGCTGTCTACTAACCTCAATCTTTAATAAATCACTGTCATAGATTGATCTTTTATTATTTTAAAAAATAAATATTACAAATTATATTTTACTGCCAATCTTGTGTATGCTGGACTTTTTCCCGCAACAACCATGTAATTTCCAAAACTCCAGACACTAGAATATCCTGTTTCTACAATCAAATTATCTTTGTTTTCTTTGGAGAATGCTCTTCCTAAAGAGGCAAGGAAATTGTCTTCTGATGAATCATCAAAAAGCTCTCTTGAGAACCCTGTTCTTGAAAGCCCAATTTCTCTGACTCGAAAATGCGTATCTGAATTTGCAATGCCAACAAGAGCGTGCTTCTCTGCAACTTTTCTTGCAATTTCATTGGAAAGATACATCCATAACGTATTTTGATGATTTGCTATTTCAATTGCTGCATCATATTCTGTGAAAATTTCGATTCTCTTTTTTACTTCGTCTTTTGTTGGATATCTAAACGCAATAAGTGGTGCAGGCATACTAAACGGATGATCAAAAAACCAAAAAGGACACTGCTCTTTTGCATCTTTTACTGCATCATCTAATTCTCCTTCACCATGCGTTTTGTACTTTTTTTTTAATTTTCCTCCTACTGAAACAACACCTAACATTTCTTTTGGATATACTTCTGTTGCACGCACAATGTAGAGTTGAGCGTTGTTCACTTCTACAACAAGAATGTTTTCACCAAGTGAATCAATATTCATTTCTTGCTTTCTTGCTTCTTCAAGGAAAGTATCCAACGTATGATGGTTGTGATCAAAATCTTCTGTCCTGCCTGTAATCGCAACAATGTCTACACGCTTTGCAGCCTCTGCAACCATTCTTCTCAAATCAGTTTCTTTGTGAACGTGCACATGAAAATCTGTGTATACTTTCGTTCGATCTTTTGGAGCCCGAGTTGCACCGAAAACAAGATCGTGGAGGCACTTTGTTTCTAAAGAAAGAGTGTCATATCGTTGTACGTAATAGATTCCTCGACTGACTAATATTCCTACATCTGTTACTATTGACATAGTTGAAAGAAATGCAATTTGATTTATAAAAGTTACAACTAAAAAGATTATTTTACCATTTCATAGAGAGATTGAAAACCACTTCTCTGTATTGCAATGGTTGCAGCAGGATGTACTCTTTTTAGATCAAGATATTTCATGACATATAAGAAATCAACAGAAACACCGATTTGCTTTAATTGAGGAATAGGAGTTGCATCTTCTGCTGAATCACCAATGATAAGCACACGCTGATAATTAGTATTACGCACATACTCAATAACCAATTCTGCTTTATCATCTCTTCTTGGATATGCTTCTTTACAGCCAAGCGCAATCTTTGTCTCTTCGACAATTTCAGGAATATTCCGAGAAACAATAATACTCTTCGCTTCTGGAAATGATTGCACAAATTCTTGCGCATACGGGAAAAAGGGAGTGAGTGATCTTTTTATCAAAGCTTCTTTCTTTTCAGCAGAGAGTTTTGGAAGAACATTCTCCACATAATACCGGAAAGAAGCTGTTTCTGCATCTTTAATAGTACCTCCATCAAACAAATGAGAAATTACTTCTTTTAGAGTATAACACCCCCAAAAGAAATTAGGAATGAGAAGAGCTGGATCAACAAATCCAGAGATTGCCATTTTTTTTGCAGGACTTTCTCGCACACAATCATCAATATCAACGACAAGAAGAGAATCAGGAGTGTTATATGCTTTGAGCACTTCTGCTAAATCATCTGCAGCATGGCGAGAGAGAACCGGAGGTGAACTATTGCTATTGCGAACAACAATGTCTAGTGTCATTACTCATTGGTAGTATGTCCTATTTATAAATTTTATGTTAAAAGAATGTAAAAAGTAATCCTAAAATCATAACAACATCAAACACAATCTCATGCCGTGCAAGCTTCAGTTCAAATCCTAAAATGGTTATGGAAACTGGTTTCCAAAATCCCCAATACAATTTTGGCTTCATATTATCAATAAATCCTTTCTTGAGAGAAAAGTGATCTAAAATCATGTGACTATAATACCCAATCATCACTGCAGCTGTCCAATATGGAGAATATTTCGAAAGAATTATAAAAAGAATTGTGACAAAACAAATTCCATTGGTATGATGAATAAAAGTTCTATCATCTTCATGCTTGACAATGCCTGCATTCCATGCTTTTCTTGGATTAAGTTCTCCTGTCAAAAAGAAATGTTTGAGCGGATGATCCAAATCCACGAAAACACCAACCAGAACTGCAATGATGACAAATCGCTGATCCACATAACCCAGTTTTACTAACAATTCGCCGATGAACAACGGAAATAAAAAATGTGATTGTGGATACATAAATAAAATAAGGAGAAAGAAGTATTTAATTGTTGTGAGAAAGCGTACCATCCGATTCAGCGAGTGATTTCAGAGATCTCTTTCCACAAGAAATTAAGCCATACATTTTTTTCGCCACCTGAAAACGCTCACGTGCCATTTTTTCTCCCCTCAATAATAAGGGGAGAAAAAAGAAACAAGGAAGAGAAAAAGTAAATAGAAGCAGGCGGCGGAAAAAATGTTCCTCTGTTTCCTGTCGAAGTTGGAGATTTCACTTGAGAAATCGGATGGCACAATATTCAGAAAAATATATAAATTCAGAAAATACTCTTTATTCATGCAAACAGAAGAATTCAGTTTTAGTGTCCAAAAACTCAAAATAGCAAAACGCGGACAAATTACCCTCCCTAAGAAAATGAGAGAGCGTCAACACCTTCGAGATAATGATATTCTTCTTCTTATGCAGCTTCCTAGTGGAGATATTGTTTTACGAAAAGAAGAGATTCATAAGCCAGAAGATATGATTCTTCGTGCAATTCAAAAAGCACCTGCTTTTGATAGTAAAGCAATTTGAAAAGAGAATCTTTTTGATCGATTAAAAAGGCAGTTTATTAACAACATTTAAAAAGCCATTTTCATTACCTTCCCGTAGTGGGGTAAATAACAATGAAATACGCTTTACTTGCAATTATTTCAATATTTTTTTTATTGATTGGAGTTTCATCTGTTTTTGCAGATGGGCTTGGCTTTAGTGATATTGAAGTAGAGGTTGATGGTGATGTTGATTCTGATGTTGATGCATCTGGTGGTTCGTTTGAAGCTTCTCCCGGCGATTCTATTGTGATTAGTGTTGAAGTAGAGAATACCTTTTCCTCAAATACAACTGGTCATGAAATTCAAAGTATTGATGTGACGTTTGATGTTGATTCTTTTTGTCCAGAAGATCTGGATGATAAAATAAGAGAAAAGCTGTCTGTTGACAATCTTGATCCTGGTGTAGATGACAGTGTCACGTTCCGCTTTGAAATTCCAGACTGTGCTGATGAAGACAATTATGACATTGATATTCGTGTTGAAGGAAAAGATGACGATGATAATACAGAATATGTTATAGAGGAAACATTATCTCTAACTGTTGAAAAAGAACCGTCAGAAATTACTCTTTCCATTTCTCAACTAGATCCAAGCACACTTTCCTGTGATGATCTAACATTTTCTGTCACAGTAGAAGCTCGTAATATTGGCGCAACAGATCAGGATACTGGCATTTTGCTTATTAATGACGATCTTGGCATCAATAGGTTTGAGTTTATAGAGTTAGGAACAGGACGATGGACAGATGATGATACATTGTTTTTGAAAACATATATTCTTACTGTTGCAGATTCAGTTCCTGCTGGTGAGTATGATCTTCGTGCAGAAGTGGAGTATGAAGATGGGGACAGAGAAGAAAAAAGATTTCAGGCAATAACTGTTCCAGAGTGTGTCGCTTCTTTAGAAGAAGCAGCTCAGGAGAAGACAGCAAAGAATCCAGTAGAATCACAATCAACTATACCTGTTATAACAGATATTACTAAATTTCCAGAACAAGAAACAGAAGAAGCTGAGGAAACAAAAGAGAATATAATGTTTTCAATTCCAGTTCTTGTTGCATCATTATTTCTTGGATTGATTATTCTCTTTGCAATGATTGCTGTGTTGGGGAAGAAGAAATAATCGATAGGGTATATTAAATTTGATATAAACTATTCATTTATACGCCATGATTTGGCTTCTCTTCTCAATGATTCGTATTG
>JAHFMP010000061.1:0-3797 GCA_023267795.1 Candidatus Woesearchaeota archaeon
TTTGCAAGTCCAGCATCTGCTTTGATTGCTTTTTCTACACCTGTTTTTGCAATTTTTAAAACGTAGGGTAATGTTTCTGCTGTCAAACCAACAGTTGAAGTTATTGGATAGGCACCTGGCATATTTGTGACGCAATAATGAATCACCTCATACTTGACGAAGACTGGTTCTTTGTGCGATGTTGGTCTACTAGTTGCAATACAGCCTCCTTGATCAATTGCAACATCAACAAGCACAGCTCCTTTCTTCATGGTCTTTACTACTCTTTCTGGCACGACAATTGGTGCTTTTGCACCTGCACTTAATACTGCACCAACTAACACATCTGCTTCAATAATATATTTTGCAACATTTTCTTCTGTTGCCAATGCACACAACAAATTCTTTGTGTTTATTTTATTCTGCTTTGTCCATTTTTGGAGCTCAACAAGTTTTTGTTTTGACCTATTCAGTACAATAACTTTTGCACCTCTTGCAAGAGCAACATGTGCTGCATTCTGACCAACAGTACCAGCTCCTATAATCATCACTGTTCCAGGTTGTACGTTGTAAATTCCGTCCAACAAAATTCCCCTGCCTCCTTTATACTTTGCAAGATATTCTGTACCTATCTGAACTGCCATTTTGCCAGCAACTGCGCTCATTGGTTTAAGTAAAGGAAGCTCTCCTTTTTTTTCTACTGTTTAATATGCTATTGCTGTTATTTTTTTTCTGAGAAATTCTCGTGTTAAATCAGGATCAACACCTGCAAGATGAAGATAGGTAAAAAGAATTTGCTGTTCCTTGAGAAGAGGATATTCCATGAGCAATGGTTCTTTAACTTTGACAATGAGCTGCGCTTTCCAAACTTCTTCTGTTGCAACAACAATAGCACCAGCTTTTTTATAGTCTGCATCTTCAAAGCCACTGCCGACTCCTGCAGTTGTTTCTACAAGTACTTTATGCATAGATCCTGTGAGTTTTTTGACTCCTTCTGGAGTTACTGCTACTCTATTTTCAGAATTCTTGATCTCTTTTGGCACGCCAATGATCATTACTGCCGTTAGAAATGCTTTTCTATATATAGTTTTAGATTTATTTGTAAGTGAAGAAGAAGGAATTTTAGAGGGGATTCAAAATGGAAGGTACTTCACTTTTTTTGTCTCAACAAAAAGTGCTGTTTCATACTCCCCTATTATTGTTGGAAAAGAAAACCGTAGTGTGTTTATGAATTCAAGCAACTCTTTTGTTGAATGAACCATTATCTCAATATCCAAATCTGCAGGAAGACCAAACCCCTCTACCATGTAGATAACTGCTGAGTGCTGTTTTATAAACACTTTTACTTTCTTTCTATCGGTACTATCTGCACCGTTCATATGAATAAAAAGTTTGTAATACGTATATCCAATTTTTTTGTGGTCAAGAATTGGACGATATGCTTCAATAAGCTTTTGCTGCTTCATTCTTTTGATTCTATATGCAACTACTTTTGCAGATTTTTTGCATTTTGTTGCTATTTCTACAAGAGAAACTCGTCCATTTAGGCATAGAAGCTGCAGTATTTCCCTATCAAGGTCATCTAATGTTATTCTCTCTTTTGTTTCTCTTATATGAATCTCTTTTGTTTCTTCCTTATGAAGAAGGTATCTATGCTCCAAATGAATGACATCTGTTGCAATAGTTTCTTTTTTCTTTTTTATGTATGCACCAAACATATTTTGTATTTCATCTGCAAAAGCCATATACTCACTCACTGTTTTTGCCCACATTACTATTAAAATATCATACGGACCATGCATTTCTAAAAGCCAGAAAACTTTTTTATGTTCTTTTAATTTTTTAAGAATTTGTTCTTTTTTTTCGAGTGTCACATTTTGAAACGTGAGCAGCATTCGACAATACAAATATCCTAGTTTAGGGACATTTATTACTGGATAGAATCCTTGAATTACTCCTCTCTTTTGCAATAAACGAACTTTATAATCCACCCCTTGCTTGCTCATCCCTACTTTTTTTGCAAGCTGCGTATATGAACAACGGCCATGAAAATCCAAGATCTGGAGAATTTTTTTGTCTTTTTTATCAAGAATAAAATTCTCTTCTTTTTCCCCTTTTTTTTCTTTATTTTCCATTTTTTCTTGTCAAAAGGTCTTTTTTCTATTAAAATTTTTCGTATTGTCTCTTATTCTGAACAAATATTTCTTATATCTCAATACCCTTTTTGAGTAGTTACAATGATACTTCAAGAAAGAGATATTGCGGCTCTTTGGCCTGAGTTAGTCTGCTTTGAAAAAAGAAGAGTTAGAGAGATTCCTTTCCTATTAGAACAATTTCGTCAGTATAAAGAACCTTGTCTTCTTGATGCGTGTCTTGGCTCTGGAGCAACTTCTATTGGGTTACATCTTGCTGGACAAACAAGAACCGTTTCTAATGAGAAGGATCCAGCATTTCTAGAAGTTGCACTCCAAGAGGCAAAAAAATATGGCATTTCTTTACAGACAACTTGCTACGATTGGCAAGAGATAGGAGAAAGGTACGAAAACTATTTTGATGCAGTTCTCTGCCTTGGCAATTCTCTCACTCTTATTTCTGAAGAAAATTTGCGAAGAAAAATCCTTGAAAGCTTTCAAAAAAGCCTGCGAGTAAATGGAAAATTGATTCTTGATCAGCGCAACTACTCTGACCTGTTCCTTTCAGATTACTCAGGAAAAAATTATGTGTGGAGTGGAAATGTTGTCTATTGCGGTATTTCTTCTTTTCAAGTAACACCCCTCTCTATTAGCAGTGAAGGAGTGGTTATGGAATATACTCATATCCAAACGAAACAACAATTTCGATTACAAATGTATCCATTCAGAGAAGGCCAACTTGAAAAAGAACTTCAAAGAGCAGGGTTTGGGAACATTCAAACATTTGGAGATTACAAAACAAATTTTAATAAAAAAAGTGCAGAATTTCTTACTTATGTTTGTTCGAAATAAGAATTACTTCTGATAATTTCTCTTTTGCTAGTTGCTCTAAAAGCAAAGCAATTGTTTGCTTCTTTTCTGGGTGCACTATCTCTTTTGCAATCTCTGCAAACGGAATAAGCACAAACGCGCGCTCTGTCATCCGCGGATGCGGCAAAATAATATGTTGTTTGATGATTTTATCTCCATACAGCAAAATATCAATGTCAATACACCTTGACCTATTTTTTATGGTTCTTACTCTTCCTAATCTTGTTTCTATTTCTAAACATTTTTCTAAAAGTATTTCTGGAGCAAGAGATGTTTGTATTTCTATTACTTGATTATAGAATTTTGTTTGCTCTTTGTATCCCACAGGTTCTGTTTCGTATACTGAGGATACCCCTATAATCTTTGCTATCTTTTGAATCTCTTCTCTTGCTTTGCTTAGATTATTTTCTCTATCTCCCAGATTTGATCCCAATGACACAAATATTCTTTCACTCATGTTGCTCCTCTTTCACACTGAACATCTTGTTTTCTTTCTCTCACGAGCAACGCTCATGTTCTCTTTACAACACCAAGTATCTTTATCTATTTTTTATTACTTTAAAAGATAATGACATGAAGATGCACTGGCGTTGCTAATGCATGTTTTTTCTTCTGTCTGGCGATCAAAAGACCTGGTTCAAGTGTTTTCGTTGGGAGGTTCGTGTTATTCATCTGATTCAAGCTTTTGTACTGCTTCATCATTTCTTTTCTTACTTATATTGCTCCAATGTTTTTATGCTAACTCGCTGCTTGTTCTCTTTTCTTCATTATCTTCATACCGACATTTTTCACTTTTTTTTTTTGAAGTGCCTGTTG
>JAHFMP010000061.1:3807-6261 GCA_023267795.1 Candidatus Woesearchaeota archaeon
TATCTTCGGAAATTTTTGCAAAAGAAGGTTTGTAACATCATTCGCCAATTTTTCTACCAAAATATATTCTTTGTTCTCAACAAATTGTTCTATCGCTTGCTGCACTGCACTATAATTCACTGTTTCTTCAATGTTTTGGCTATTTGCTGCATCTGTGATGTTCAAGATAATCTCAACATCAAAGAAAATGGATTGCACTTCTATTCTTTCTTTTTCTTCTGCTCCTACTTTCAATTGATATTGCATTTCTTTGAGAAGAATAGTGCCTTTCATTATGCTGCCTTTTCTTTTCTTTCTTCTTTCGATTCTCTTTTTACGCGGAGAATTGCTGCTGTCATATCCAATGCACGCCGACATTGTTTCACATCATGCACACGAAATATGTGTCCATTATTTGCCAACGCAACCACATTGCTTGCAATGGTGCCTTCTAGCCTATCATCTGCATTTCCCCCAACTATTTTGCCAATAAAGGATTTTCGTGAGGTTCCTATCATGAGCGGTACATGTAGCATTTCAAATTCTTTCAATCGATTTAGAATTTCCAGATTCTGCTTGACTGTTTTGCCAAACCCAATTCCAGGATCACAAATAATTTGTCTGATTCCTTCTCCATGACAAACTTGGATTTGCTGTTGTAAAAAGTCAAGAATATCATCCACAACATTCACATACTGGGGATTTTCCTGCATTGTTTTTGGAGATCCTTGCATATGCATGATAATAATAGGTACACGATACTGTGCTGCAATCTCTCGCATTTTTGGATTTTGCATTCCTGTAATATCATTTATGATATGCGCTCCTCTTTTGATGCATGCTTCTGCGACTGCTGGTTTGTACGTATCAATTGAAATCGGGACTTTTATTTCCGGACTTTCCTGAAGTGCGTCCAAGACAGGAAGCAATCGCCGCAACTCTTCTTCTTCTTTTACAGGGTCACTTCCTGGCTTTGTGCTTTCTGCCCCCAAATCCAATATATCTGCTCCATCAGCCACAAGCTGTTTTGCATGCTGCACTGCTGCTTCTGTGTTAAGATATTTTCCACCGTCAAAAAAGGAATCAGGAGTAATATTCACAATTCCCATGATTACTGGCTTTGCAAAGGAAATTTTTTTTCCACCTATATCGAACTCTTGTTTTTCACTTGCTGCTTTTTTTCTCTCCAAATATTCTTTGAGAAGAAGCGCAACTTCTTTACAGCCAAACGGTTGCTGCGCAAGCTTCTGCCAAAGCTTCGCGTATTGTTTTTCGGTTCCTAAAATGATGACAGTTGTTTTTTCTGGTTGTAACGTCATTACTTCTCTGCTGACAACAACTTCGCCGCCAAGCGCCATCATTTCCTGTTTTAGAATAATTGCAGCACGCAAAGAAATATCTTTGAGTTCAAAACAGCAGAACAATGCTTTTTCTTTCATAATCTGGATGCCTGCATCATCACAGCCGATTGCTGCAAACGCTGCTTCTGCATCTTCTTGGAAATTAAAGTATCGTTGTCTCAGCTTCATCTGTTCTCAATAAAAAGAAACAATTCTGGTTTTATAAAGATTGATGCTGAACGATAGTGTTTAATCTTCGGCATCCATACATTTACAGTATCCAAAAAACCTCTCTGTCGTATTAAAGGGTCATTTTAATATTACCTCCTTTTTTGTCGTATTCGGGTGATTGAGACTTTGTTTCAGTAAGCTTAGCCATCTGTTTCTCCCTAGCTCTAAATCTATATCTGCTATTTGAGAAGGTGTTGCTCCATTAAGAGCCATGTGCTTCTTAATGAAGTTATGATAGAGTCTGAAGGCATCGTTCCATTGTTGAGCAGTCTTATCTGATTTAAAGCCTCTTCTTACTTTATCAAATTCTCTAAACTCATTATGGTATCTTTCAACCATATTGTTGTTAAGAAGTTTCTTTGCTATTCCAGCGTTTCGTAAATGTGTAACGTGATTAGGGCTTGTTTTTTTAGTTATAAATTCCTTCCTAATTGCTCTATTGTACGACCATAATCCATCCGTAACAATTTCCTTAGGATTTTCCTTCATGTTCTCTTTTGCTTTTTTCAAGACTTTTCTTGCGTCTTGAATTTCTCTTCCTCTCGTCACATTGTTTGCTATTAAGAATCTTGTTTCGCTATCCAATACATTCCAACACCAGATATAATCTTTCTTTGATTTAATCATCTGCTCATCAATGTGCCATTTCTCGCTTAAATCCGGCTTAAACTGTTTTGTATAATCATCCATTATTGTTGTGAATTTGTTAATCCATCTTCTGATGGTGTCAAAATGTACTCTCAAATTATAGAATTGGTATAAGGTATCTGAAATATCTCTTAACGATAATCCTTTGAAATATAAATCCATAGCTAAGGTTACAATCTTGCCGTTTCCTTTTATTCTCTTAACAGGATCAAGAACAAACCTTTTCTCACAGTCTTGGCATTTGAATCTTTGTGTA
>JAHFMP010000062.1 GCA_023267795.1 Candidatus Woesearchaeota archaeon
TTTTAGTTGCAGAATGTTTTGCGTGACGTAGTCGTTCAATATCACAATATCTTCCTTTGTGTATTGTTTTTTTGCTTGGTATCGAACGAGTTTTCCCTTAACAATTCCTGGACAGACACAAATTCCAACATATATTTTCATTTTTCATCCACCAAATAAATCTCTCCTGATTCTCCACAGATTTTAATACGCTGTCCATTATTCAGTATTTCTGTTATTGGTTTTCCAGTTTGTACACATTTTGCTGAGACAATACAAGCGATCCCCAATTCTCGTGCAACAATAGACGGATGACTTGTCAATCCTCCAATGTCACAAATAATTCCTGCGGCCTTGTTCATTAAAGGAACCATTGTTGGGTCTGTGATTCTTGTCACTAAAATATCTCCTTCTTCAAAGGAAGCATGATCTGGATCATTTCTGATAATTCTCACTTTTCCATTTACTTTACCTTTGCTTACGCCAATACCGTGTGCAATAAAAGTCATTGTAACATCACCTTTGATTCTTATTAGGGGAGGTAGATTCTTACTTGTTCATACCGTGCCAATACTGTATTAACTACTTTATAATAGTTATGTTTGATTATCTATATAAATTCTTGCTGTCGTTTTTCCGACAACAATATTTAAATACTAGCTTACATCCCTTTTGTTCATGGACATTCCCACAGTATTAGAAGAAATCGGCCTCTCAGATGGTGAGATTAAGGTATACCTCGCACTCTTAAAATTAGGATCTAATCCTGTCAATAAGATAAAAGAAGAAACAGGTTTGCATCGAACCACCATCTATGACTTTGTGGAAAAACTGCTCAATAAAGGGCTTATTAATTATGTGATTCAAAATAATGTGAAATATTATAACGCAACAGACCCCAGAAAACTGGTGGATTTTATCAAGGAAAAACAGGACAATGTCCAGCAGATTTTACCGCAGCTTATTGAATTAACAAAATTTCCGAAGGAGGAAATAAAGGTAGAGGTTTACAAAGGAGTAGAAGGATTCAAGACAATTCTCAATGATATATTACGCCTCGGGAAAGATTATGTTATATTTGGTATTGATGAGAGTATGTTTAAAAAAAAATTCAGGACAATAATGGAACAGTTTTTTAGAAAAGAAAAGGAAATAGGCTTTAAGGAGCGAATTTTGACTCGCGATGATGCGGAATTTGTCTATGAGTATGATACTACTTTCTATCGTTATTTGCCAAGGAAATTATTCAACCCGACACCAACGTATGTTTGGGGAGATAATGTTGCTATTCTTATCTGGGAGCCATTAACAATGATAAAGATTAAGCATGCAGGTTTAGCAGACAGCTATGCAAAGTATTTTGAAATTCTCTGGAAAATAGCAAAAAAGAAATAGGATTAAAATAAAAATTTCACTTCACCTCTACTTTCTTCTTTTCTTTCTCTCTAAAATAATTAATCGCTGAGCCTGCATAAAACCAGTGCACATGCTCCTGATTCAATGTATGCGTTACTTGGATTGTATCAACAGAACCATCTTTATGTTTGATGAACACTGTAATTGGTGCAAATTCTCTCACCTGCAATGAATGGAAGGAAATACGATCGTCTTCCAGTATTTTGTCATAGTCATTCGAATTTGTAAACCACAACGGCAAAATTCCCTGGCGCTTCAGATTGGTTTCTGCAATTCTTGCAAAACTCTTTGCCAGCACTGCCCTGCATCCTAAAAACCTCGGCTCCATCGCAGCATGCTCTCTGCTAGACCCTTCACCATAATTTTCATCACCCACAGCAACCCAGCCAAAACCATTCTGCTTATAGTATCGCGCAACTGCTGCAAATGTTTGAATTTCTCCTGTCAATTGATTTTTTCCAGTGCCTGTTTGTTGCAGTGTTTGCTGTCTAAACACATTCACTATACCAGAAAACATATTGTCGCTGATATTATTCAAATGTCCTCTATATTTTAACCATCTTCCTGCTGGAGAAATATGATCTGTAGTACATTTTCCTGCTGCTTTGATTAGCACTGCCAAATCCTTAAAATCCTTTGCAGTATCCCATTTTGAAAATGCATTGAGCAATTGCAGGCGATCACTTTTTGGATCAACCTCAACAGTTCCTTCACCAGATGGTGCTTCATAACCTGTTGCATCTGACACAAATCCTTTTGCAGGAATCTCTTCTCCACGTTCTGGTGCAGTAAACATGAATGCTGTTCCATCTGGTAAGGAAATGGTATCTTGCAATGGATTAAACTTCAGTGTTCCTGCAAATGCTATTGCAGTAACTATTTCTGGACTTGCAATAAAGGCATGAGTTCCTGCATTCCCATCATTTCGTTTTTTGAAATTTCGATTATATGAAGTAAGAATGCTATTATCTGTATCTTTTGCAGCATCAGTGCGCTGCCACTGGCCAATGCATGGACCACAGGCATTTGCCAAAACAACTGCTCCTGTTGCTTCAAATATTTCGACCATGCCATCACGCTGCATAGTTTTGTAAATCTGTTCAGAACCTGGCGTCACAAGAAATCCACACTGAGTTTTCAATCCTCCTGCTGATGCTTGTCTTACAATTTGAACAGCTCTGCTCATATCTTCATAAGAGGAATTGGTGCAACTCCCTAAAAGCGCGTACGTGAGAGATGCTGGCCAGTGATTTTGTTCAACATCTTTTGCAAGCTTGGAAATCTCTCTGGCGAGATCTGGTGTGTGTGGACCAACAATATACGGTTCTAAACATGAGAGATCAATTTCAATAAGCTGGTCATAATATTTTTCTGGATGCTCATGGACTTCTGGATCTGATTGGAGATATTCTTTCACTTTTTCTGCAGCGTCTGCAACAACTGCTCTGTCTGTTGCATACAGATAGCTATAGATGCGTTCATCATACGGAAAAAGAGAGGTAGTTGCACCTAACTCTGCACCCATATTAGTAATTGTTGCTTTTCCTGTTGCACTAATTGCTGATGTTCCTGAACCAAAATATTCGATAATGTAACCTGTACCACCTTTCACTGT
Organism: Candidatus Woesearchaeota archaeon; assembly: GCA_023267795.1. Lineage (GTDB taxonomy): Archaea > Nanobdellota > Nanobdellia > Woesearchaeales > DSVV01 > JACRPI01. The sequence goes on from JAHFMP010000062.1 coordinate 3,011, forward strand.
CAAGATTCCTGCAAGCTTGAGAATCACATCTTTCGGTGCTGTCCAGCCATTCAGTGTACCTGTTAGTTTTACACCAATAAGTTTTGGAAGAGTTAGAGTAAATCCTTCTCCTGCCATGACATCCACTGCTTCTGCACCACCAACCCCAATCGCAATCATGCCTAAGCCACCTGCATTTGGGGTGTGCGAATCTGTACCAATAATCATGCCTCCTGGAAATGCATATTTTTCTAAAACAACTTGATGGATTATTCCAGCACCAGGATTCCAAAATCCAATACCATACCTGGAACTTGCTGTTTTCATAAACTGATACACTTCATTGTTTTCGAGAAGTGCCTTCTGGAGATCTGCTGCTGCGCCTTGCTGCGCTAGAATAAGATGATCACAATGTATTGTCGTTGGAACCTCAACAATTTTTTTGCCTGTCAGCATAAATTGCAGTAGCGCCATCTGTGCAGTGGCATCCTGCATTGCAACTCTGTCTGGAAATATTCTTATTGTGGTACTGCCTCTTTTCAATTCTTCATCAAAAGAAAGCATGTGCGCAAAAATAACCTTTTCTGCATAAGTCAATGGTTTGTTCAGTTGTTTTCGTGCTGCGCTTATTTTTTCTGGCATAGATTGATAGAATTTTTTGATTTCTTCTTCTTGAAGGAACATGTAAGAAAACAGTGTCATTGGATTTTATATAGTTTGTTACATTATGGAGTTGCATTAGCCATACTTCTTCTTCATGAACACATCAATACTACAACATGGTGCACCCTGCATGCCTACTGCAACTGCTGCTCCCAACAATGCAACATCCTTTGCCATGCCTGCTGTAAACCACAAATTAGGCAAAATGCCTGACAGATGAAGATATGCTGCTGATATAAACAAAACTGCAAGAAACCCTGCTGTTAGCCAGCCTGCAACTCTTGTCAATAATCCAACAACAAGCAGTGTGCCCAATATAAATTCAAGCATTCCCATCAAAAAGAGAGTGACATCTACTGGCATAAAAGTAATGATTTTGTCAACTGGCGGAGCCATGCCAAAAAATAATTTCATGATCCCATAATAAACAAAAACAAACCCCAACGTTATACGCAAAATGCACGTCGAGTGACAAGAAACTGTTTTACATATATTTTTTTCCATAGCGCTCATCCCCTCTTTTTCTATTTGCTTTTTAAAAAATGCTTTTTTTGAACTGGTTTTTTTATTCATTTTTATTCATATACAGTATCAGCTTCTTCACCATATTTGTTGTACTCTTCTTTGGAAATTCCGCCTGTAGAAACTGTTGATTTTGTCAAAGAACTTGTATCAAAATAACCTACTAAAACTACATCGCCATTTGGACGAGGATCTTCATCTGGATAGCTTTCCTTTGTCACGACAACTGCATCATACGCATTGACATACGAATCCTGATGATAGCTGAAAACAGCATACCCATCACTATCTACTGTAAATATTCCTAAAGAAAGTGTATAGCCTGTGTCCATATCTACCAGCCATAATTCATATATTTTATCATATTGATCAAGGTATTCAATATTATACACTGTTATTGTGCCATCCATCTCATTTTTATAGCGGGACTGCGAAGATTCAACAGAAAAAGTAGCTTCTTCTGCTTTCCCATACCTTTTCTCCCACTCATAGGTAAACATAGAATAAACAGATGTGTAATCAAATACTTCTGGAGGAACAAGCATAACATTCAATTCTTTACTTTCTCCTGATTGCGAACCACCAGCACCTCCTGGATTTGTATGGCTTGCAGAAACATATACTGCAAAAAGAGAAACAAGAATTAATGATAATGAAAGGAGAAGCCAGAGTGCACTTGATGAACGAAAGAATGCTTTGGTCATTGAATTTTTTTAGCTATATTTATATATAAAGGTTTCGAAACAATTTAGACAAACTCCATTTTTTTTGCACGAATACCTTTGCTCTGCATGTGCATTTTTTTGCATTCCTTACACTCATAACGGATGTCTGTTTTTTTTGTTGTCTTTTTTCCTGTCCGCTTGAACTTTGTTACAGCAGGTTTAGAATAACGACCAAGATTTCCAATACCACGAGCCTGCCCGCGCATTCGTGCACGGTACTTAGACCCTCTTGTTAATGAAGATGCTGCTTTTTTCTTATTTGCAGCAACTTTATGAGTGGTATGCTTCCGACAATAAGGACAATATCGCTTCATTTCTTTTGGCTTTTTCATGTGAATCTGGAAAAATAACTTGTTTATAAATGTTTGTTCAAAAAACAACTGACGAGATGATAATACTTTTAAATAGTAAGAAAGCAACGCAATATATGGACATTTCCATCATCATTCCAGCATATAATGAAGAAAAGCGAATCAAAAAAACACTGAAAACAATTATTGCCTACCTTGAAAAAGAAAAATACACTTATGAAATTATTGTTGTCAATGACGGCTCTACAGACAAAACAAAAGAAGTTGTCGCCTCATTCCAAAACAAAAAAATAAAGATTCTTAACAATTACTGCAATGAAGGAAAAGGATACAGCGTAAAACAAGGGTTTATTTCTGCAACAAAACAATGGATATTGTTTACTGATGCTGATTTGAGCACCCCTATTGAAGAACTAGAAACATGCTTCCGCTATGCAGAGAATGCAGATGTAATTATTGGCTCTAGAAACCTTCCTATGTCTCAAATTACTGTAAAACAACCACTGCTTCGAAGCAGACTAGGAAAATTATTTCCTTTTTTTGTGCGGCTCTTATTGCTGCCTGAGATTCAAGACAGTCAATGCGGCTTTAAGTTGTTTCGTCAGAATGTTGCAAAAAAAATTGCAGAGAAACAGCTGCTTTATGGATTTTGCTTTGATGCAGAACAATTGTTTCTTGCAAAAAAATCAGGTTTTATCATTCAAGAAGTACCTATTACATGGTCTAATGACGAACGCAGCAAGATCAACATTGTTTCAGATTCACTAAAGATGTTTATTGACCTTTTTAGAATAAGATGGTATGATTTTTGCAGGAGATATCAATGAATTATCAATACTTCTTTGAAAAATATCATATTCATTTCTTGTTATTTATACTCCTCTTTGCATTTTTTCTCAGAGTATATGATCTAGCAAATGACCCACCTGGGTTGTATATTGACGAAGTAAGCAGTGCATACAATGCATACAGT
>JAHFMP010000063.1 GCA_023267795.1 Candidatus Woesearchaeota archaeon
TTTCCTCCTCTATTCTGTTGTTTGTAAGTGTCCAAAGGCAATCGTTTAATGTATCCTGCTTGTGTGATCGTAACAACCATTGCTATATCTTCTATCATGGATTCATCATCTATATCTTCTTCATCTTCATAAATAATTTCTGTTTTTCGTGGATCAGCATAAAGTTGTTTGAGTTCCTGCATCTCTGTTTTGATGATATTCAAAATTCTTTCTGGAGTTGCAAGAATATTTCTATACTCTTTAATCATTTCCAATAACTCAAGCTGCTCTTCTCGTATTTTATTTTGCTCAAGCGATGTTAATTTCTGTAATTTCATATCTAAAATTGCCTGTGCCTGAATTTCGCTTAAACTATACATACTCATTAATACTATGCGGGCTTTCTCAGCAGAAGTGCTCCTTTTGATAAGCTCAATTGCCTTATCAATATCATTCAATGCAATAATAAGTCCTTGAAGAACGTGACCACGCTCTTCTGCTTTTTTTAAATCATATTGTGTTCTTTTTGTTATGATTTCTTTCCTATGGTCGATAAAAACACTGAGTGCTTCTTTTAGTCCTAATGTTTTTGGTTCATTATTTACTAATGCGAGCATATTGATAGCAAATGTAACTTGCATCCGTGTGTGCTTCAAAAGCTGATTAAGGATAATTTCAGAGTTTGCTTCTTTTTTTAGTTCAATGACAATGCGCATTCCATCTCTATCGCTTTCATCACGAAGATCTGCAATACCAATAATTACTTTATTTTTGACATATTCTGCAATTTCCTCAAGAAGAAGAGCTTTATTGACCATATATGGAATTTCATCAACAATAATCTTTCCCCTTCCTTGCTTTTCTTCTGTATGTGTTTTTGCCTTGAGTTGTATTTTTCCATATCCTTTTGCAATTGCAGAAAAAATCCCGCTTTTTCCTGTAATAATTCCACCTGTCGGAAAATCAGGCCCTTTGACAATCTGCATGAGGTCAAGAATATTCGCAACTGGATTGTCTATGATAAAAACAACAGCATCTGTTATTTCTCCAAGATTATGTGGTGGGATGTTAGTTGCCATTCCAACTGCAATACCATTGGAGCCATTGATAAGAAGATTTGGAATTTTTGAAGGTAAAACATGAGGTTCTTTTCTTGTTCCGTCATAATTATCAACCATAAGCACAGTTTCTTTTTCTATATCTTGAAGTAATTCTTCTGCAATATTTTTCAATCGAGCTTCTGTATAACGATATGCAGCTGCATTGTCACCATCGACAGAGCCAAAATTTCCCTGCCCATCTATTAACAAATAGCGTAAATTCCACTCCTGCGCAAGTCGTACTAATGCATCGTAAACAGCAGTATCTCCATGTGGATGAAATTTTTTAAGAACATCTCCTACAATTCCGGCACATTTTGAATATTTTTTGTTGTGAAGCAATCCTTCTTGATACATTGCATATAGAATCCTTCGATGAACTGGCTTTAACCCATCTCTTGCATCAGGCAATGCTCTTCCAATAATAACACTCATTGCATAATCAAGATACGATTGTTTCATCTCTTCTTCAATAGGCTTCAGAATTACATTGCTTTTTGGTGCTGGAGTAAGTTCACCATCAATGCTTTTTTCAGGATTTTGTTCTGTCATAGAAAATCACAATTTGTGGAATTACCGTCTAAAAACAACGGCTATTTTCTATTATAAAAAATGATTTCTCTTTATATATGTTTTGATAAAAAATTGCGCAAAATTCCCGTCGAAGAGACAACACGATTTTGCGCAATTTTTTCCGACAGCTTTAAATATTAGCTTTTCCAGAAAATGTGTTATGGAAGAAAAACAAGTATCTCTCAGTGTTCTTATCATTGTCTTATCTGTTGCTCTTATTGCAATTTTTGCTCTCTTTTCAACACTGCATATTGGAGTTTCTCTTGATCTTACAGGTGCAGCAGTAAAAGGACAAATTGCAGTTTTATGTAAAGATACAGATGGCTCAAACCCAGAAAAAAATGGGATTGTAAACATTTTTTATGGTTCTCGGTTTCCTGATCAATGTTATAACGACAAAGAAGCAAAAGAAGATCCAACAAATAATGGGCAATTTTTGCGAGAGTATAAATGTGAGAATAATGAAGTAACATTTGATGTCTATGAGTGCAGCAAAAATAAGTGCCAGTATGGTGTCTGTGTTGGTAGTTCATCTACACTTCTCTGATCAGTTTCATAATAACCTCCCCACTTCTCTTACAATCATCTTTTCCTCATTTGTTGGAATCACATATACTTTTGTTTTTCCTGTATGTATTTTTTCTTTATTTTCTCTATTTTTTTTCCTATCTAAAGTAATTCCTAAACAAGAAAGTGATTGACAAACTTTTTCTCGAACATACCATGCGTTCTCTCCAATCCCTGCAGTAAAGACAAGTGCATCTATGCCTCCAAGTACAGCAGAATATGCGCTAATATATTTCTGTAATCGATAACAATACATATCCAGTGCAAGTTGTGCAGTTTTATTTTTTTGTTGCGTTTTTTTCCAAATCATTCGCATATCATTTGTTCCAGCGATACCTTTCAATCCGCTTTCAAAATTTAAAATGTGATCAATATCGCGACATTCTTTTCTCATTGCAGCAATATGAAAAACAGCGCCAACATCAACATCTCCACAGCGAGTCCCCATCATCAGTCCTTCCATTGGTGTAAAACCCATTGAGGTGTCAATACTTTTTCCATTCTTTATTGCACAGATACTGCTTCCGTTGCCAAGATGGCAAATAATAAGTTTACCAGGAATTTTTCCTAATTTCTTTTTCAATTCTTCACAAATATACTGATAGCTAATGCCATGAAAACCGTATCTTTTAATATAATATTTCTTACTCAGCGAAAGAGGGATGCCGTAGAGTACTGCATATTCAGGAATTGTCGTATGAAATGCAGTATCAAAAACAGCAATGTTTGGTATCTTTGGCAATAATTTTTGTATGGCAATAATCCCTTCAATATTATGGGGATTATGAAGTGGTGCAAGAACACCTGCTTCTTTTATTTTTTTTTGGATTTTTTTTGTGATAATATGGTTTTGTGTCATGTCTTTGCCATGCACTACTCGATGTCCAACAGCAGTAATCTCTGAATAAGAAGAGACATATTTTTGTTGTTGGAGTGAAAGAAGAATATTTTGAATTGCTTTTGTGTGTGTTTTATTGCTATCAATATTTTCTACAATATCATGACAGAGTTCTCTTTCATCAGCTGTGAAGAGCGCATATTTGATAGAACTGCTTCCGCAGTTGAGGACAAGGATTTTGTTTGATTTTTGCATAACGACGTTTAAATTTCGCTGATATATAATTGTTTCTCAGGAATGTCTGATAAGCAAAATTTTCCATCACCTTTAAATATTCTACATAAATAACTCCCACTAAAAACTAATAACTACAATTCGAGGTGGGATTGATGGAGTTTATTGTATTTATTTTGTTAATTGGGTTGCTTTCTTTAGTGGTAGCAAAATTTATTGCAGATTCTGTTCAAAAAGCAGAAGCTGGAAATGCAAAAATGCAGGAAATTGCCGCTGCGATTCATGAAGGATCAATGGCATTTTTAACAAGAGAATATAAAATATTGGTGTGGTTTATTCTTATTATGGGAATAGTTATTTTCTTCTTTCTTGATCATCCAACAACAGTGGATGTCAACGAAGGTCCATGGACAGCACTGGCATTTGTTGTAGGTGCAGCTGCATCTATTATTTCGGGCTATGTAGGTATGAAAATTGCAACAAAAGCAAATGTACGAACAGCACATGCAGCACAAACTAGCCTTCCAAATGCATTTACAATCGCATTTCAGTCAGGAGCAGTGCTTGGATTTGCAGTTGTTGGATTTGCAGTTGTTGGATTATCACTATTATATATGTTATTTACTATGTATTTGCATCTTCCAGTAGAAACAACAATGGAAGTGTTGACAGGCTTTGCATTAGGAGGGAGCTTTATTGCCTTGTTTGCAAGAGTTGGTGGAGGCATTTATACAAAAGCAGCAGATGTTGGTGCTGATCTTGTGGGCAAAGTAGAAGTAGGAATTCCAGAAGATGATCCGCGAAATCCAGCAGTTATTGCAGATAATGTTGGTGACAATGTAGGAGATGTTGCAGGTATGGGGGCTGATTTGTTTGGAAGCTGTGCAGAAAGCACCTGCGCAGCAATGGTTATTGGTGCATTGGCATTTGGTGCACAAGGAATACAATCAGCATTATTGTATCCATTGGCAGTTTCTGCTGTTGGTATTTTAGCAGCACTTATTACTGTAAAATTTGTCAAGCTTGGTGAAGATAACAATGTCGAAGGAACATTGAAAAATGGATTAACAATGGCATCAGTCTTAGTTCTTGTCGCAATGTATTTTCTGACAAAACAATGGTTGCCGGCAACATTTATGTTTAATGCTGTGCAATATACTGCAATGGGAGTTTATATTGCATTAGGAACTGGTCTTATCTCGGGATTATTTATTGGGTATATCACAGAATATTTCACCTCCAATGTATATAATCCTGTGCGAAATGTTGCAAAAGCATCAGAAACAGGAGCAGCAACAAATATTATTCAAGGAATTGCGCTTGGCTATGAAAGTGCAGTAATTCCAATTCTGTTAATAGCAATAACAATCTTTATTTCATTTAAATTTGCAGGTTTGTATGGCATAGCAATTGCAGCATTGGGTATGTTATCCACATTAGTGATTGCATTGACAATTGATGCTTATGGTCCTGTTTCTGATAATGCAGGTGGCATTGCAGAAATGGCAAGCCTTCCATCTGATGTGAGAAAAAAAACAGACATTCTTGATGCAGCAGGCAACACAACAGCAGCAATTGGAAAAGGTTTTGCAATTGGTTCTGCAGCATTAACAGCATTGGCATTGTTCAGCGCATTTATTGCAGCATCAGGTCTTTCGAGTGTCAATTTATTGAGTAATATGGTTATTTCAGGTCTTTTTGTTGGAGGCATGTTGCCATTCTTATTTTCAGCAATGACGATGAAATCAGTTGCAAAAGCAGCGCAGGATATGATTGTAGAAGTGAGACGGCAATTCAAAACAATAAAAGGACTTATGGCAGGCAAGGCAAAACCAGATTATCGGCGATGTGTTGATATTTCTACGCAAGCAGCATTGCGGGAAATGATTGTTCCGGGATTATTAGTTGTTCTGACACCAATTGTTGTTGGAGTATTGTTTGGTATCGAGGCATTAGCAGGAGTTTTAGCTGGATCATTGGCATCTGGTGTTGTTCTTGCAATTTCACAGGCAAATTCTGGTGGTGCGTGGGACAATGCAAAGAAATATATTGAAGCAGGAAATTTGGGAGGGAAAGGAAGTGCAGTGCATAAGGCAGCAGTTGTCGGTGACACTGTGGGAGATCCTGAAAAAGATACCAGCGGGCCTGGTTTGAACATTTTATTGAAGTTGATGGCTATCATTAGCTTGGTGTTTGTTCCGTTGTTTATCAAATATGGTGGTTTGCTACTGAAGTATTTTTAAGCACTTTTTTTATTTCTTGTTTTATTTTTCTTATCTTTCTCTTTTCTTAAAACAATTCGTATGCAAAAAAAAAATGCAGTTAACTGTACAAAGAACATCAGTAAGAACAACATTCTGAAGCCATACCAATTAACAAGGAATCCTCCAAGCACTGCAGCTATAGAAAGCAATATCATATCACCGCCATCGACAAGTGCCCATTCCTGTGCTTCTTTTCCAATGTCTTCATCACGTGCATACAACGATTTCCATGCAGGATTAAAAATTCCATAAGCAACAGCATTAATAACCTGTACTACATATAAATGCCAGAGTTCAGAAATAAAGAGATAAGAGCCTGCACCAAGTGCAACAAAAAAATAGCCAAAGCAGAGCATCTTTCGTTTGTCTAATATCTTATCTTCGAGTTTTCCAAAAATAAATGTGACAAGTCCAGCAGTAAGCGTATATGATCCAAAGCTAGCACCTGCATGAAAAATATTGACCCCGAGAAACTGTACAAAAACAGCATAGAGTGGAATAAATAATCCTGATCCAAAAAAGTTCA
>JAHFMP010000064.1 GCA_023267795.1 Candidatus Woesearchaeota archaeon
AGGCGGTTCTTGTTTCAGTGCACGTTCTTTGATTTTATTTGATAATTCAAAAACCAATTTGACGTTGACATCTGACTGAAGAAGTGCACGCTGTATTTCTTTGACAAGTTCATTGACAAGTTTTTCGTCTACAAAAATTGCTTTTGCTATTTTGGAGAGTGTATTTTTCAAGCTATTACTCAGTGCGTCCAAGACCATATATCGTCAGAAGCCGGAATGATTTTTAAATGTATTGTTGAAAAATAAACAATTTTATATTCCTTCTCACTTTTTCCATCTCCATGCAAATCTTTCCAAACATTGAAATCATTGACTTAGGGCTCTATTTTAAAAAATACAAACTCCTTGCAATCACTGATATACAGTTTGGTTATGAAGAATCATTAAACAAAAAAGGAGTTCTTGTTCCACGTATTATTCATAAAGAAACGCTCCAGCGTATGGAAGCAATGCTTCAAGAATGTTGCAGCATTTCCAACACTAAAAAAATAGCTGCGGTGCTTGTTAATGGCGACTTTAAGCATGAATTTGGAAATATCAGCGAAACAGAATGGCGTCATTGTATTAGATTTTTGAAACTGCTGCAGGAATATACAAATCGCATCATTCTCGTCAAAGGAAATCATGATGCATTCCTTGAACCAATTGCAAAAACACGCGGCTTGGAAGTTGTTGATCATTATCTTCTCGATGACATTTTGTTTGTTCATGGAGATAGAATACATACACTTGCAGTGGAGAAGAGAATAAACACACTCATTATTGGTCATGAACATCCGGCAGTCACAGTGAGCCAATGGCCAAGAATAGAGAGATACAAAGCATTTTTAATAGGAAAATGGAAAAGCAAACAATTGATTGTGCTTCCATCGATGAATCTATGCACAGAAGGAAATGATGTTCTCAAAGAAGCATTGTTGAGTCCATTTTTGAAAAACACCGATATTGGTTCTTTTGAAGCATATCTTCTTGCAGACAAGCCATATTATTTTGGGAAATTAAAAAATTTAAATAAATCATAGAGAATTTTGCATAAATAGCAAAGTTCTCCATAGGAAAAATTTTAATCCTCCACAGAAGAATAGCCTTCTTTATATCCCTTGATGTAAGAACCTCTATTGTAGCGGATTAATTTTGCATAATTTATTTCTTCTGTACTGCTAACATATCTTTTTGATTCCCATGTGTATGTATATGGATTGCTTTGTTCTCCTGCTTCAGCATCTTCTAACCCTACTTCATAGCCAAGCTGATACACATACTCTGCATCTGTCAAATCTTCTGTACTCTCTCCTTTCATTTCTTTTGCTGCAATTTCATACCCTTGCCTATATCCTTTGAGATAAGAAGCATCATCTGCTACTGCCTTTTCTACATCTGTTTTTGTAACACCATCCGGGAGCTTGTACCAACTCTTGCTGCTGTATTTTCCTGTATCATCATATCGCGCATTCAAAATCCATCCATAATTTGGCACTGTTTCAGGATTGCTCGCTTTGCCTTCTTCTGCATCAGCAGCTCCAAATTTATAACCAACATCATAAGCTGCTTTTTTCTGCTCTTCTCCAGATTGCTGTGAAGGAAGTGTACTTGATTGCCTGTGGACTGTTTTTGTTGTTGCTTCTGTTTCTCCAACAGTATATGCATCATACCCTTCTTTATATTTTTTGATAAATGTCCCTCTGTTTTCTCGTATCCACTCATAAATATCCCGTACTTCTCTTCGTTCATCTTTTGCAAGATCATACATTATTTTAAGCGGTGCTTTTGAATTTTCTTTACTCGCATCACTATAGCCAGTTTCATAGGCAAGATTTTCAACTCCTTGCTCTGTATCAATTTTATCTAAATTCCATCTGTTATATGTTGTTGTTTTTGTTTCTGTTTGAACAGATCCTTCTTTTATAAGATCATACTCATTCATGAAATCACTGCTCACTGCTCTTTCTTTGTCATCATCTGCATCAGTATATCCAACTTTATAGCCAGCAGTATAACTTCCTTTATAGAGATACGCAAGTTCAGAGCAGAAATAATCACGATCATCTTTATTCACTCGCTTATACTTGTTGATAATTGAATTTGGTGTTGATGCTTTTTCATCACTTTGATCATCATAGCCATTTGTATAGCCGCATGCATACGATGCATCTTTAACAATTCCCCTCTCGCGCATCTCATTCAACGATGCATATTCTACAGCAAGTGTAGTTGTTACTAAAAAAAGAAATACAAGAAATATTATTGTAATGATACTGATTGTTTTTTGTTTGTTGGTTATTTTGACCACCTCTACATAATTTTTTCAAGTTATCCTAATATTTAAAGATTGTCTTTAGAAAACGTAATGTTTATATACTATAAGCAGCAAAAAATAGCTATGCAAAAAAGAGGATTATTATGTATTCTTACTTTTCTTTTTATCTTAGTGCTATCTCTCTCTGTTTCTGCAAAATTATACATCACAAGCTATTGCGATGCTTCGCTTGAATCCTGCAGAGCACAAGATCAGGCACTTGTTCTTCTTGAACAAAAATATCCTTATGATATTGAAATTGATTATCTTTATTATTTTGACACTACAAATGCAAAAAGTTCAATGGTGCAGATTGCTTTGGAATGTGCCAACAAACAGGGAATGAAAAAAATATATAAATCCACTATTCAAGAGCATCTTGAAGATCTTTCCAGATCTGCATTGAAAGCGTATGCGAATAGTGTTGGTCTTGTTGCAGCAAATTTTACATTTTGTCTTGATACACAGGCAACTGCATGGGATGTTTTGGATGAGGTTCTTACAGCAGATGATGATGGAGTAACAAGTTCCCCTTCTGTGCGTTTTAACATGGATGTTTATAGTGGCTCCCAGACATATACATCATTGGATGGTCTGATTCAATTATATCTTGGTATTTCACCAGAAGAAAGCAAAGAAGAAACGTCACAACAAACACCTGAAGAGTATGTTTCTGAGCAAGAATCAAAACAAGAGCAGGAGATTGTTGAAACTCCTTCTCCAAACACTCAAGAAATAAAATCATCTTCTCCTGAAGAAGAGAAGCAAACAGTTGAAGAACCTTTATTTTTCCGTGTTACTGCACAATTTCGCAAATGGTTATCAGAAATATTTTCTTAGAACAGAAAATTTATAAATCATTGCTTTTTCTTGAATTGCCGTGAAACTTACTATTCTTGACCAAAAGAAAAACAAATTGCATTTTGATTTGGATGCAGATCACACCTTTTGCAATGCATTAAAAAAAGAGTTATGGAATGACAAAGAGGTTCATGTTTCTGGCTACTATACAGAGCATATTCAAGTTGGAAATCCTCGATTTTTAGTTGAAACAACAGATAAATCTCCTATTGACGCTTTAAAGGATGCTGCAAAACGCCTAAAAAAACACAACGCAAACTTTCTCGATGCATTTCATGAAGCAAAGTAAATCTCATGGCAACACAGGAAGATGCAAAAACGTATGGAGCAGAAAATATTCAGGTTTTAGGAGGACTTGAAGCTGTTCGCAAAAGACCTGGAATGTATGTTGGATCTACAGGAATTTCTGGATTGCATCATCTTGTGTATGAAGTTGTTGACAACTCTATTGATGAAGCAATGGCTGGATTTTGTAAAAACATTATTGTTATTATTCACAATGACAATTCAGTGAGTGTTATTGATGATGGAAGAGGGATTCCTGTTGCAATGCATCCTAAATATGCCATGTCTGCGTTGGCAGTTGTTATGACAAAACTCCATGCAGGAGGCAAATTTGATAAAAGTACATACAAAGTTTCAGGTGGCCTTCATGGTGTTGGAGTAAGCGTTGTTAATGCACTCTCTGATACGTTGCAAGTACTTGTCAAGCGAGATTGTCATATTCATGCAATGGATTTTGCTCGTGGAGAATCACAAGGAGATGTTCGTGTTATTGGAGAAGCATCAGATACTGGTACCACAGTTATTTTTCATCCAGATCCTACCATTTTTGATACTATTGAATTCTCTTATGAAACACTTGCTGCACGAATGCGTGAACTGGCATTTTTGAACAAAGGAATTACCATCACTATTAAAGATCAGCGTGCAGCAAAAGAGCAGCGCTTCTATTATGAAGGCGGTGTTGTTTCTTTTGTTGAATATCTTAATACCAACAAAGTATCACTGCATCCTGTGATTTACCTTCACAGTTTGAAAAATGATATTGATGTGGAAATTGCATTGCAATATAATGACACATACAATGAAGTTTTGTTCTCTTTTGTTAATAATATTAATACTGTTGAAGGAGGAAGCCATCTCTCTGGATTTAAATCAGCTCTTACAAGGACACTGAACACTTATGCAGAAAAAAATTCAATGCTCAAAGAAGGGGAAATGAAATTAACAAGCGATGATGTTCGTGAAGGGTTAACTGCAATTCTTGCTGTTAAACATCCAGATCCACAATTTGAAGGCCAAACAAAAACAAAATTAGGAAACAGTGATGTGAAAGGAATTGTTGATTCTATTGTTTCTGCAGCACTAAGTACGTACATGGAAGAAAATCCACAAGTTGCAAAGCAAATTCTGGAAAAGGCAATACTTGCTGCAAAAGCACGCGATGCTGCACGAAAAGCACGTGACTTGACACGGCGTAAATCTATTCTTGAAGGCAATTCTCTTCCTGGAAAGCTTGCAGATTGTCAGGAAAGTGATCCTGTAAAATCTGAAATATTTATTGTTGAAGGGGATTCTGCAGGTGGGAGCGCCAAACAAGGCCACAATCGGGTCAACCAAGCTATCCTCCCTTTACGTGGAAAGATTCTGAATATAGAGAAAGCTCGACTGGCAAAAATTTACAGCAGCGAGCAGATTGTAACACTTATCACTGCGCTCGGCTGCGGCATCGGTGATGCTTTTGACATTACCAAAGTCCGCTATCATAAAATTGTGATCATGACAGATGCAGATGTTGATGGACAACATATTTGCTGTCTCTTGTTGACATTTTTCTTCAGATTTATGAAACCTATTATTGACAGTGGCTATCTGTACATTGCTCAGCCTCCTCTCTATAAGGTTCAGAAAGGAAAAACCATTCGTTATTGTTACAATGATCAGGAAATGTTTGCTGTAGTCAAAGAAATAGGAAAAGAGAATGTGAATATTCAACGCTACAAAGGACTCGGAGAAATGAATCCAAAACAGCTCTGGGAAACAACTCTTGATGAAAAGAATCGTGTCTTCAAGAAAGTAACTATAGAAGATGCAATTGCTGCTGATCAAATATTTACTGTCCTTATGGGTGACCAAGTAGAGCCCAGACGTGCGTTTATTGAACAAAATGCAAAGGCTGTGAAGAATCTGGATGTCTAACAAAAAAAATAATATTCCTAACTATTTAAAAAACTCTATAACCATTTATTCTAAAAATTCCTGAAGTTCTTTGACAGCAATTTCTGTTTTGTCATTAGAAATTACTGTTGTATATCTCAACTTCTCAAGACTGTGATTGTATAATGGATCATAATACTCTGTAAACAACGATTTCCACGCTTTTTCATATTCTTTTCTATCGAGACAAACAAGAATTTCCTCTTTTGTCTTATTGCTTATTCTTCGCATTGACTTTGTAATACATCGCATTTCTTCCTGTTTTTCTTCTGTGTCACAGTATTCTGCTGCAGCTGCTTTTTCTCTAGTTTCCATTGATCGTATTATTTTTATTTTGATTCCCTGCTCCATTGCAGCGAAGAAAAAATTTGGAATAAAAACATTACCAATGCGCTTGCTTTCTCCCTCAACAAGAATATATTTTTCTTCTTTCAACTCTTCTAATCGCCGCAGCAAAAGATTTTCAAAACGTTTTTGGGTATTCTGTTTCATTCCAATGCCACCATACATGCTCCCACGATGGCCAGCAAGCGCTTCAAGATCAATACTGTTCGCAAATTTTTTTAGAAGTGCAGTTTTGCCAGTACATGTCAATCCATGAAGAACAACAATTTTTGGAATAAGTGTA
>JAHFMP010000065.1 GCA_023267795.1 Candidatus Woesearchaeota archaeon
CAATATCGTATATAGAAGAAAAGGCATCTCCAGCATATGCTTTTGTACGGCCTTGATCTGCATTATATACAGGAATTTCCAGATAAATCTTGCCACTGCCGTACGGTTTTTCCATCACAGCACCAATTTGAATAGGACTTGCAGAGGCAAACGCAGTTTTTGTACCAGTTACTTCACAAACACGTTCATCACGAAGATCTTCTTTAAAACACACTTTTGGAATAGAAATATATGTTGCATAAGGATATGTGTATTCAAGATAAATGTTTGCATCATAGAATGTTCCTGTTAATCCTTCATAAACAGCATCTCCAAAATTTATACGCTCATAGCCTCCATCTGGGAGATATTCAGTGATTTTATCAATTTTGTCACTGTTTGTTTTTTCAAAGTCAAGCCCTGAAAAATCTGTTTGAGAAATCCCCTTAATTTTCATAGCAACTTCATTTGGTTGTATTGTAAACTCACCTTTATTTTGAAGAAGTACCACAACAGGGAATGATTCATCTTCATATATTTCAACATTTGTACTGAATTCTTCAAAAGAAGCAGTTAAACCATGAGAGCCTCCTAGCCAAACGCTGGAAACAGTTTGATCTCCTGCTTGCTGCTGACAACTGCTGAGAAGCAACAAAAAAGTAAAAAATGAAAGCATTGATATCATAAAAGATGTATGGAATCGCATGAAAATCCACCTCATATAAGTCAAATATAATTTATTAGGATATTTTCGCAAAACAAGTATATAAACATTATGTTTTGATAATTATTGTGGGACAAGAGTACAGCGCTCAGAAACAGTTCTGCTATCAGTAACAGTCCCATAAATAGAAAGTTTTTTTGGATCTTTTGAAACATAAGTAGTGCCTCGATATGGACAGCTACTTGTTGGATGTACAGAATCTCCGCACATGTTAACAGTTGTAGAACCATAAATTTCATATTCTATAGTATCATCATTTGCAGAAACAGGAATTTGTGTTGTTCCTTCACTGCAATAATACATCTGTCCACTAATGTATAAACATACACAGCCACCCCATTTTTTAAGGTTAGCATCACTGCAAGAACAATCATTGTTAGATGCATAGTTTCCAGATCCTCCTACAGCAGTATTATCCTCTACTGCACTACTGCTTTTATAAATCGAAATCCCTTGTTGCTTCACATCAAGATAATTATAATCAAGAATAATTTTTAATGGAGTGGTATATGTTCTTTGTTCTCGCAATGTAAAAGTACAAATAATTATTCCTGTTCCATCCTGATTTAATGACACATAGCCGGAATTTGGGAAACAGCTTGGTTCACCCAACCCGCTTATTTCCATACTAACTCCGACGTGATTTACGTTATTACGATCTAATCCATACGGACAAGCATCAAATGCATTCATATCATACGCATTGACAACAGTGCCATCTCCAAGATGCTGAAGAGTTACAGTAAAACGAACATGATCCTGTGTAAAATCTTGTTTCACTTCTGTTACAGCGACAGGTGCTCCTTGAGAAGAGAGTTGAATCGGGTCTTGCTGGCAAATATATCTATTATCATCAGGATTGTATAATAAACAGACTGTTGGGGTTGCAATAGTTTGATAACTGTAACAAACACTTGTTTGAAGTATTGCTTCATAGCTGTTTCCAAGAGAAAGGCTGATAGGACCATCTTCCGGAACTTGCACAAAATATACAGAACCTTCTAGAGCATATTGATTTTTTCCAAAGAAATCATCTGGCAATGCAATGGGTTCTGAATTAATTTTGACAATGCCCGGATCATAGCCACTGAGAACAACCTTTCCTTGTGGCTTATCAAACGCTCCTTTATTTTCTAACTTTAACTGAAGCCGAAGATACTGCTGGTCATAAAACACATATTCAGCATTTAAAAAAGAAACAACAACGCCTTCTGTACCAGATCGATAAGGGTCAGCTTCTTGACTGCTATACCCTGCTCCGCAACTCGTGAGGAAAAAATACAGAAAAGCAAAAAAAAGCAAAAAAATAAACTGGTGATGGGCTATTTTTTTCATTGTATTTTTTCAATAGTAACTGATTTTGATTCAGAGAGTGTATATCCATAATCAAATTGAAGAGAGATTTGTGTTGTATATGGTGCTTGATTGAGAGAAAATTGATCCAAAGTAATGTCTTCATTAAGGATGCAAGTGATATAATCATCACCATCATTTTGTAAAATCAAAGGATTTGGACGGCACGTGATACTGTCTCTGCCTGTTTCTGAATTTAATTCTTTTCCTGTTTTTGGATCGTAACCATTAAAGGTATACAAAATATCATCGCTGGATAAAACAAATTTTTTCAAAAAGACCATGTTATAGTCGCGAGATGTAAGCCCTGTTGCAGTACATGCTTTCTCAAATTTTTCTTTGTTAATAATCTTTCCATTTCCTACATTTTCAACATAGATTTTAAAAAATGGCCGGACATAGCCAGTTCCTGTTAAAATCATAGAATAATCAATATTAGTAATTGCGAGTGGTGCTCCTTGTGTTCCTAAATTAATATTCTCTGCTTTGCAAGAACCAACAAAAACATTCATGTCATTAATGTCAGTGTCAATACAGATTTCTTGATTCCATACAGTGCTATATTCATAACATGCTGTTGCAACAAGATCAATATCATGCTTTTTGCTTAATGCTCCTGCTGATTTTGCTTTTGCCTTGTAAGAAAGAACATCAAATCCTCCTTCATAGTTGAAAATAGATTTACCTTCCAACGTAACCATTTTGTTTTATATGGGTTGGAAAGTGTTTGTGCATCTACTCCACTAAAAGTATAACATTCATTACTATTGTCAATCAAACACATATAGTCATCTTCAATAGAAAGAGTCATAAATCCAGAAAGCGTGTGCGCACCAATATTTTGTACCTTTAAAGCAATTGTAAAAGGAGTGTCTTCATATACTGTTTCTGGTGAATTTTGATCTATAAAAGAGAAAACAAGGCCATCGCTTCCTTCCCAGAAATCTTCGTTAGATGTGTGAATAGGAGTTTGAGATGTACAGCTTACAATTACAATAAGAGCCATAATAAAACCAAAGAAAATACAAGACAATATAAATTTGCGAGCCATGCGAGCAGAGGAAATTTTTATTATCATGATATTGCCTCTATTTGTTTTTCATTATTCCATTCTATTTGAAGTTTTGCATATCCAGTACCTAAAGTATTGGAGTGAGTTTGAATGTTTCTCACAATAAGCCCAGGAAGATTATCATCTGCACAGGTTGCAAAAGATATATAATCATACCATGGAATAACACAAATTTCATCAAAATCATCTGGTGTTTCCGGATCATTAAGAACAGAAAAAATAATTGCATCGCCACTAAAGCCAGATCGTGTTGTATGTTCAACATATTCAACATAAAGAACTTTGTCATATAGTGTTGTAACCCTATCTTCTGTAAGCATGTCAGTATTAACAACAAAATCTTTAAAGTAACGATACTGAAATTCCTGCTTTTGAGAATCAAAAAAAACTTGGATAAGTGGATAGCTGTTAAAAGAACGCCAGAAAGCAAGGACAGTATCAGCAAAAACAGAATCCTGTTGCGTGTATTCTGTTTGGTCATTTCCTGTACTTAAATAAGAAACAAGTAGTGGATCAGGGCCTGTGCGTTTAACTGAAATAGAAAGTGGTAAAGAAGTAGAAACTGCCAAAGAAATTCTCTTAGGAGTATAGTCCCCAATAGAAGGATAATTTTCTGTTCCAGAAACAAAAGCATCAGAGAGAGAACCAGAAACTGACTCTTGAGGTGTGAGAGTAAAATCAATCTCTTCACAATCATCAACACGATTTTTAACAAGTGTCAAGTAAAGTTCAGACTCTGATGTATATTGCTCCATATTATTGTAAATAGCATTATAATAAAGCAGTGGCAGGGAAGAATTATCTGCTCCAAGAGAAATGAGATACTGCAAATATGCTGTACCAAGTTTGATATTTGTTTCAGCATCATTAGGATTATAGCTTCCTGTAAACCCAGCTGGAACTGCCATTTGTTGAGCAAGAGAATCTGTAATCCCCATCAACCCTTTTCTCCCATCCTGATAGTAATAAGGATTTGCTGCTGATGTTTCTGCAATAATTCCTGCAATTGTACAAATAGGAACATTAAATGTATCTTGTGCCTTAAACAAGAAATCTCCATAATGATAGAAAATATACTGAAGTTCTTCCTCTGATTCACTTGCAGAGAATGTAGGAACAGTGTCCACATTTGATTTTGTTGTAGAAGTTTCTCCTGTAATTGTTCGCACAGATGATTCTTTTTCTTTTACTTGCACTCTTGTATCATCACTAATCTGATACTTGTATCGTGTTTTTACATAAAAATAATGTGTTGCAAGAGGTGTTGCACCTAATAATCCCTGCACATCATCAATATTCAACCTACAGCTGATAGTAATATAATCTTTAATATTTTTGTATTCTTCATTGTCGACAGCTAAAGAATAAGCATTATATCCAGATAATTGTTCAGTACATTTTTCTTCAATACATGTTGCATCATTTTCGCATAGTTGCGAAATTTTACTAGTGTATGCTGTTTCACTGGCAATACAATCTTCAACAGTGTAATTACTCCAGTCTGAATCAGTACACTGTGTTGTATCAAGGCTAAGCTGTGCAGGAAGAACAAGAACAACCTCCTCAAGAGCCGTAATTTTACCATCCCATCCTTGTGCATGGCCATCTAATGTCAATGCAAGTCGAGGTTTTACTGTATATGTTTCACTCACTCCAATAAGTGTTTGTTCTGGTCCCATGCCAATTGCAATAGGACCATTTGTATAATGTGCAACAGGATCCTTATCCTGAATTTTATATTCGTCAAGAAGATCAATATCCTGTCGTGTTGCTGCTATAATTGCATCTCTGTCTGCAAAGTATCTTTTCAAGTATCCAATAGTCTGAAAATTAAAATCAGCAGTATACGTTACTTTGTTTGTTCCTTTTGGAAGCTTTTCAAAATTGCAGTCTAATTCTTCTTCTTGGAGATTGGAAATTTCAAATTCTGTATCTGGATACACTGTTCCATTTATTTTATTTTTTTCAGTGCCTGCATAACAGCCAATTTTGACATTTACAATATCATCAAGGGTTTTTGCCTTGAGTGTTGCAAAAACAGCAACAGGGTCATTTTCTTCGTATTCACTTTGTGATGGATTAATATCTTCTAAATATACTCCTAATTTTTCTTTTTCATTTTCTTCTACAACTCCGTAATAATATTGTTCTCCATATGCTTGCTTTATTCGTGTTTCAAAGATGGATTGTGCATTTGCAAAGCCATTGACAACACCATCCAATAACATGCTCCATCCTTCTTTTGCTTTATCCATAATAAGTCCAAATGCATAGAGTTGTTGTGTTTCTGCATTATTGAGTTCCACATCACTGAAATCAACAAGGCTTGTACCTACAAAAGAAATCGCAACACCTATCCAGAAAAGAATAATCAACACACGCATCCATTTTGTAGGACCATTTGTTATATTTTTTCCACGAATAAATACAGCATAATATACCCATGTCCAAATAAGGAAATTGTTTGCTAAATAAAGTCGCACAAAATCAAGATCATACACAAAAGGTAATGTTGCAAGGTATGGTATCAAGATTTCTAAAGTAAACACAAATAGAAAAAGAGTTTTGTATGTATCACCGTTTCTCTCACTTGGATCAAAGATAAGAAAAATAATGACAAATATCATAAGAGCGTTTAACCATATGCGATGCTCTAAACTCGTATCAAAATAGAAAATAACAACTAAATGATACCAAATTGCAAACCATAAAAGTAAAGTGTTGCTTCCGGGAGTCACATGTGGTGCAATAGCAACACCATTTTTCCAGAAAGAAGCAATGCCACTCCCCAAAATTCGGAAAGGTGCAGTCAGTGTTTTTGCAACAGGGTGTGCATGAACAACAGCAAGAGAATCAGGCATTTCTCCGGCAAGTTC
>JAHFMP010000066.1 GCA_023267795.1 Candidatus Woesearchaeota archaeon
GGAGAACATGAAATAAGAATAACTGCAAATGATGGAAGTATTGCAATAGAACAAAAATTAAGCTTAATTGTACTACAAAGCATTGAAGAAGTCAAAAAGAAAAAAGCAGAGACAGAAGTAGAAACAGAATTATTAACAAAAGAAGAAGTCAAAACGATAATTGTATTGAAGAGAAATATTACTGCAAATAATGCATTAGCAAAAGAAAGAGATAGACAAAATAGAGAAAATGTAAAATCACAATTAACAATAAAAGGAAAAGGAGTATTGCAAACTGGAAACTATGATGTTGGAGAAATTAATGAATTAAACAACAGTGCAGTAATTATAGCAAAAATAACGAAACAAGGACTTGCAAAACTCGAGCAAAATAATTTAATTGAATCTATATTCATCGACAGAAAACTCACAATAGGTCTACTAGATAGTGTGCCTCTCATAAATGCAACAAACTTAACTTCAGCAGGAATTAACCTAACAGGAAAAGGACAAACTGCTTGTGTAATAGATACAGGAATTGACAACAACCACGAAGCATTCGCAGGAAGAATTATTGATGAGAAATGCTTCTGTTCAGTAACTGATTATGGATCTGGAGGATGTTGTGCAAACAATGCATCAACACAAGATATTGCAGAAGATGATTCAATAACATCACACGGAACACATGTTGCAGGAATCATCGCATCAAATGGAACAATAAAAGGAGTAGCTCCAGAATCGAACATAGTAGTTGTGAAAGCTTGCGACAACACAGGACAATGCGCAGCAAGCGATATAATGCAAGCAATAGATTACTGCAACGATAAAAAATCCGCATTCAACATAAGCGTAATATCTGGAAGCTTTGGAGACGGACAAGAACATAATTCAACAAATTGTCCAACATACATAGATACTGCATTAAATACATCGAACGCTCTGGGAATATCTACAACATTCTCTGCAGGAAACGAATACTTCACAAAAGGAATCAACTATCCTGCATGCTCGCCATTCACAATAGCAGTTGGAGCATCAACAAAACAAGATACAATTGCAGATTTCAGCAACAGAGGAGAAACATTAAGCGTATTAGCTCCTGGAGCACAAATACAATCCACAATAATATCAGGATATGGAACAAAGAGCGGAACATCGATGAGTACAGCACATGTTGCAGGAGGAATACTATTGATAAAAGAAAGAGATGAAATAGAAAACAAATACCATATTCCAGAAATTGTGAAAAAAGCATTAAAACTCGGAGGAATAAATATTTCAGAGTGGCCAAGAATTGATATAGGAAAAACAATTTCAATAATTGATTATGTAACTGCAGAAAATACAACATTCAATGGAACAAATGAAACTGGAAGTGGAGAGATATTCCATGTATCTGGAGGAGCAGCTCCAGTTGTAACATTGAACTCTCCAGCAAACGCAAGCATATCGACGATATCCTACAGAGAATTAAACATAACAGTATCGGATCCAGAAAGTGATGTTATGAATGTATCAATATATGGAGACAACATAAGCACAACTCCAACAGAACTTGTTGCATACTATGAAAACATAGCAAATACAACAACAATGTATAATTGGACTGCCCCAACAGCATGGATGATATATAAGAATGATCCTAACCTCGCTGCATATTTCAACTTCAACAAATTAATGAACGCTACAGCAGTAAATGATTCTGTAACAAATTTAAATGGAACTTTAGTTGGAGCAAATGCAAGAATTAATACAACTCAAGGAGTATTTGGAGGAGCACTTCAAGTAGACGCTTCTAGCTACGTTCAAGTATCAACAAATAATGCTTACAACTTCTCAGCAACAAATAACTTCACTATAGCTGCATGGATATATCCAACAAACATAACATTAAGAAGTATTGCAGGAAAATGGGATGGTTCTGGAACTTCTGGAGGAAGACAGTGGAGATTTAATACTGGAGCTGCAGGAGCAAATGACGGAAAAGTACAACTCAGCGTTAATGCAGGAGCAGGAGCTTCAATATCTAATGCATTCTCAAACAACTCAGTAAAAGCAAATCAATGGCAGCATATAGCAGTAACTTGGAATCAAGGATCATATGCATTCTACATAAACGGAGTACAAAATGGAACAGGAATAACTGCAGCAACTTCACTAAATGCAACATCACCAAGAGCATTATGTATTGGAGTTGTAAACAATGCAAATGCAAATAATTGTGCAACAAATGTACAACCTTATAATGGAAGCATAGATGATATGGTATTATTTAACAGATCATTATCAGCAACAGAAATATCAGCACTATACTCTTTAGGAAATGGCACATACTATTGGAATGTAAATGCAAATGACAGCACAAGTTTGACAACATCTGCACCAAATAAATTCTTAATAGGAGCAGATACAATAAAACCATCTGTAACAGATGTTAGACCAACGCTTTCGAGCAGCTCTAACACAGGAACAGTTATAGAGATAGCTGCAAACTCAACAGATGATTGGGCATTAGACAAAGTAACTGCAAACATAACAATGCCAAACGCAAGCACAACAGTTGTAACACTAAGCGCAACAGGAATTGGAAATAAATTCAACAACACGTATACAATACCATCACTTGCCGGATTGTATAACATAACATTCTTTGCAAATGACACGACAAATAATCTGAATAATTCAATTACAACAAACTTCACAGGAACTGCAGCAGGAGGAAATAATCCTCCAACCACACCAGTATTAACAGACCCGACAAATGGAAACATAACAGCAACAAATAGAACGCCAATATTAAGATGGAATGCAGCAACAGATGCAGACAGCGACCCAATAATTTACAACATAACTTTAGAATGCACAGGAACATGCACACCATATGCTCAATACATAAAAGCAAATACAACTCTGCTAAACTTCACAGTTAATCAATCATTGCAAGTTGATACAGTATACAAATGGAACGTAACTGCAGATGACCAAAAAGGAGGAAGTAATGTAAGCTTAACTTTCAACTTCACAGTTGCTTCATTAATATCTGCAACATTAACAAACAGCAGAGTAGACTTCGGAGCATTAGCAATAAACACAAGCTCAGATACAACAAGCAACAATCCTCTGCCATTAAGAATTAGAAACGACGGAAACGTATATATAGACGTAAACTTAACAGGAGATCAGAGTCCTTGGAGCACAGTTGCATTAGGAAATGTAAACTTCCAAACTAAAGCTGGCGGAGGAGGAACAATTAATTCAACAACATCACTATCAACATTCACAAATATAGCTGCAACAACTTTAAGAGTTATAGGACAGCTCAACTTCAGCCCAGATATTATAGGAAATACAAGTGCAGAAATCGAGTTAAATATAACTGTTCCAGAATCAGAACCTGCAGGACAAAAAGAAGCAAATATGACAATAACTGCGGCGCAGACGACATAATAAGCAATTAGGTATTGGGTGTTAGGTATTAGAAAAAAAGAAAAAAAAAGAGGAAAAGAAATGAACAAAAAATGTTTGTTTTACATGCTGATTTTATTAATTGCAATTCTCCAAATTAATTATACACTCGCAGTTGGAATTTCGCCGGCAAAAAGAACAATAGATTATCAGCAAGGAAAAATAGAAAAATTCAGCTATGGAATATACAACAACGAAAGAGCAGAATCGACAATAAAAATAGAGGCAAGAGGAGGAAAACTAAGAGACTCCATAGTATTTTCTGAAATAGAATTGAACTTCAGTTCTGGAGAATTAATGAAACAAATAGAAGCTGCAATAAGTTTTCCCAACTTAACAATAGATCAAGATGAATACATAGATGTTGTGGCGAAAGAACAGCAAAAAAAAGGAGCGTTTGTAAATGTACAATTAGAAGTGAGCTCTAGAATAGATATTAAGGCTCCTCAAAAAGAATTTGTTGAAAATAAAGAAGAAATAAAAGAGGAAAAAGACAAGAAAAGAGAAGGAGTATTTGTTCCAAAAGAAATTGAAACACCAAAAAGTAAAAAAGAAACAAAAGTTAAAGAAGAAAAATTAAGTGAGAAAGACTTAATGTACATTTTATCAGGAGTGTTGATTATTTTAATCATACTTCAAATATATCTTACAATTTATCAATATGCTCTGACAAAAAGTAAAGTGAAAAATAAACGTATTTATTCTAAATTATCTGAAGCACAGAATAAGAAAAGTAAAAAACAAAAATCTCAAAAAAGATGGAAGAAAAACAAAAGAAAAAATTAGCAATAACAATAATAGGAATATTAGGGATGATATTGTTAGTTGGATTGTTATTCATAAATTTCATAATAGTAAATCCTTTAGATACAAAAAATACAGACAAAAAAATGGGAGAAATAAGAATAACAAGCGAGTTCGCAGTAAAAGAAATTTATGTAAGCTATTTTATCAATGAAATAAAAGGATATTTGCTGCACAAAAAACCACTCAGTGGAGAGCTTCCTAGAATAAATGTATTTATCAAAGACATTGGAAAAACATTCACAACAGAAATAGATGAAAAAATAGAAACATATGAAGGAATAATAGGAAATGCTGACTTAAGCATTGAGATAAATAGAAAAGATTTTTTCGAAATCATAAAAGCAGAAAACAAAAAAGAAACAACATCAAATAAAACCAAAGAAGGCAAAATAAAAATAGAAATCAAAAATAGCAAAGGGGAATTGGCGAGCAAAGGATATAAAAAATTTCTGCAAAATTTCAATGAAAAAATAGGAATATTTGATTTGATTTCAGAAAAAATCTATACTCAAAATATTGCGGTTTTATTTGCACTAATGATGATATGCACAATAATAATAATTTATGTAATTTATTATTAAGTATATTTATTAATATAAAATTAATGAGAACAAAATGTACTTCGAAAACACAAAAGCTTTATGGACTGCAATAAGTCTAGTATTGTTAGTGTTATTTTACCTTTTAAGGCCGAAGTCTAAAGAAATTTTATTCACATCTATGATGTTCTTAACTGAACAAAAGAAGACAGTGCAAAAAAGAGTGCTAGGAAGTTTTAACAAGAACGTCTTTTTTTATTTGCAATTTGCAATAATTGTGTTGTTGGTTTTATCCGCAGCAAGCCCAGTAATAGAAAGAATTAATGAAGAAAAAGAAAAAAAAATCTTAATACTGGATATTTCCGCTTCGATGAGCATCTCGGATGTATTTGAAGCGCTAATAAAAGAAGCAAAAGAAAATTTGGGAGAAATAAATACAATAATTCTTGCAGAAAATGTTCCAATACTTTTAGCTGAGAAAAGAGGAAGTGCAGAAATTAAAGAATACTTAAATGAAATAAAGCCAAAATACACTCGAACAAATCTAAGAAGCGCATTGAATTATGCTATTGAATTAAACAAAAAGGACAAATATCAAGAAATATTGTTGATAAGTGATTTTCTTACAAAAGAAAAAATCGATGATTTACTAGATTATGCAGATGAAGAAGGAATACAAATAAATGAGATAAAAATAGAAAACAAAAGAAATAATGCAGGAATAATTGACGCAGTAAAAAATGAAAAAGAAGGAAAAATAGATGTTGTAGTGAAAAATTATGGAGAGAACAAAGAGATAGAGATTATTAGTAATGAAGAAAAAATCAAAATAAAACTAGAAAAAGGAGAAAAAAAGAAAATTTCTTTAAAATGGAATACTGATAAGATAGAACTAATGCCAAAAGACGATTTTGCTGCAGATAATATTTTTTTTATTTCTCAAAATAATATCAAGAAAAATACTGCAGTAATAATAAGCGATTTAAAAGATAAATTTCTTGAAGCTGCATTAGAAGCAAACGATTTCAATGTAAGATATGAAAAACATCCCATAATAAATGCAAATGCAGATTTGATAATATTTGAT
>JAHFMP010000067.1 GCA_023267795.1 Candidatus Woesearchaeota archaeon
TTGGTGCTGAGCTAATTGCACTTGCAAGAAAACAACCAGCCAATAAGAAAAAAGCGTGATACCTTTGAGTAACCTGTCTAAAAAATTATGCTTATATTTATTTATTTTTTTATTTTCTTTTTTCTGTATGTACTCTTTAACATACAATTTTAATTTTTTTTGGGAAGATGCATATATTATTGGACAATATCAAATCTCTTTGCAAAATCCAGACCAGCATAAATATTTATCTTTGACAATCCTTTTCTTTAAAACACTTATTGCACCAGAGCAATTTTATCAAATTTCCTATGGATGGAAACCAATACAAGAAGAGTTTATTTATCCTTTTGTTACTACTATTTTTGGCATTAATGTGCTTACTTATAGAATTTTAAGAGCGCTTCTCTTTGCAACGCTTATTACATTGTCAAGTTCATTTTTATTTCTATTATTATACAAGACTAATACTGAACAAGAAGCACACAATTATGGTAAATTATTTTTCTTTTCTTTCTGTTTTCCTGTTGTTTTTTATTTTCTTGCCCTTCCTGAGATGTGGATTGCTACTCTTTATGGTCCAGATACCATGCTCTTAACACTCTTTTTTTCTATGATTGCATTAGCAACATTTTTCTTTCTCTATAACAATGATACCATCCAAAACAAATGGCTCATAAGTGCTCTTTTTTTCATCATTATTTTCTTTACACAACTTTCCATTCTTACAAAACACGTTGGAAGAATTAATTTTGCAGTGATTTTTCTTTTCCTTCTGTTTACTAATTACAAAAAGCTTTTCAAACCACACTATTTTATTTTAATCCTTACCTTATTTTGCCTGAGCTTTCCAATCCTTGGAATCTTTAAAGTCTTTTCTGGAGAAAGCATTCTCAGCATCTTAGGAATTAGCAACCATATGGGAATTCAAGAAACAACCAGAGGCATTTTATCTACATTGATTCTTTTCCTCAAAACGTTTCCTTACTCTTTCCTTCCTCATGCTTTTTTTCTCACCCTATTATTTTTTATTTTTCTAATTTTTCATCTTTTTGCAGTTTTTACAAAGAAGAATAGCATAGACGATGAGCACACAAAGGCAATATGTTCTCTCTGCATTTTCAGCTTATTTTGGTTCCTTTTCGCAGCAATTTCTATGTTTATTGCACGTGGATTTATCTTTGATCCTTTGTACTTTACCAGATTCGAAATTACTATTTTTTTAATTCCTCAAGCATTATTCCTTCTAAGCTACTGCATTTTTATCTGGAGAAAATATTATTCTAACCAGAAAATATTTCACTATATCATCCTCATTTTTCTTCTTCTCGCGATTCTTCATAATACACAACGACTCAACGAATGGCGAGGAGGCTGGGGAGCATATTTTTTAGGATATGACACTGCACGACAGTATGTTGATGAACATGCAGAACATACTGCGCTTCTTGTTCCTCTTGATCATGCAAGCCCTACGTACTTTGTACCACCTTCTACAAATAAGCACATTATGGTAGCTGATCTTACAAATAGTAGTTTGGTACATTCTTTTCTGGAAAATTACACTGCTATTTATATTGCAAACAGAGGTCCTCTATTTTTTGATGATGCTTCCATTATCAACATTGCAAATTTGACTATTATTGACAGTTCTCCTTATGGCATTATAAAAAAAGTAATTGGAAAGTATTATCCCAACCCAATGTATGTATACAAACTTGTAGAGTAGAAATAATAATAATAAACTATTGCGAGCCCCTATTTTCTTGTCTTTTTAATAGAACAACATCATTATCAACCATCATTTTGATGAGCTGCTCAAAACTAATTTTTGGTTTCCATCCAAGAACTTTCTTTGCTTTTGACGCATCACCACACAAAAAATCCACTTCTGCTGGACGAATAAACTTTGAATCTATCACAACATATTCTTTATAATCTAAACCAACATGGCGAAATGCAACATCAAGCAACTCTCTAATAGAATGCGTTTCTCCTGTTGCAATAACATAATCATCTGGCTGTTCCTGCTGAAGCATCAACCACATTGCTTCTACATAATCTCCTGCAAATCCCCAATCACGTTTCGCTTCAAGATTTCCCATACGAAGCTCTTTTTGAAGCCCTACCTTAATTTTTGCAACACCGTTTGTTACTTTTCTTGTCACAAACTCAAAACCTCTTCTTGGACTCTCATGATTGAACAAAATTCCAGAACATGCAAAAATCCCATAACTTTCTCTATAATTAACAGTGATAAAATGGCCATATACTTTTGCAACACCATACGGACTTCTTGGATAAAAGTTTGTCTTCTCTGTTTGAGGAGTTTCCAATACCTTCCCAAACATTTCTGACGATGATGCCTGATAAAATTTTATTTTTGGCTTGTTTAATCGAATTGCTTCCAAAATCCTTGTCACACCAAGAGCAGTAACATCTGCAGTGAGCAATGGCTGATTCCATGATGTTGGAACAAACGACTGTGCACCCAGATTATAGACTTCATCTGGATTAATTTCCTTTACTATAAAATTTAAAGAATTTTGGTCGGTAAGATCACCCTGAACAATTTCAATTTTATCACGTATATGGGCAATATTATCAAATTTTTCCGCACTTGATCTTCTGACGAGACCATAGACCTTATAGCCTTTTTCCAATAAAAAATCAGCAAGATATGACCCATCCTGTCCAGTAATACCTGTAATAAGTGCTGTTTTCTGCTTCATCTTGTCAACCTCTTTCCGGTTTCCTTTGAGAGTTTATAAAAGTTATTACATTTTATAAAAACAACAATATTCCTCCCTCATATGAAAAAAGACATTGATAATAATAAAATAGATGCACCAGAAACTTTCTCTATTAATCCTCTTATTCTTCATAAAGTAAAAAAATCTAATCAACAGTTTTATGACATTATCTCTGATTCTTATGAAACTGTTGATGGAAAAAGAGACAAAACAACTATCCAATGGATTACCAAAAAACTCAAACACATCCAGCATGCATCTCAAGGGGAGACGCTTCTTGATATTGGCTGTGGCAGCGGATTTATTCTTCGCTACGCACAGCCTTATTACAAAACTATTGTTGGCGTAGACATCTCCTTTACAATTCTTAAAAGCCTGAGGCAACAAGGACATCTTGTTGTCTGTGCAGATAGTGATTATCTCCCATTCAAAGATGGATCATTCTCCACTATTAGTTGCTTTGCTGTACTCCACCATCTCTATGCATACCATCTCTTGACTCAAGAAGCCTATCGTATTCTCAAAAAAAATGGAATTTTTTATTCAGACCATGATTTAGACAAATACTTTGAAAAACGATTTAGAGTATTAATGCTACTGTATCGTACACTGTTTAACGAGGAAAAAAAGTACCTTAAGGCAAACACTGCTCTCACATCAGAGCTTTATCATTTTACAGAAATTCATCATAAAGGTATTAAAACAGAAAATATTAGCAATCTTTTTCAAAGACAAGGATTCCGCACAGTTAAGGTAACATATCATTGGTTCGGACTTTTTCCTATCATTACTGGTCTTTGTTTCTTTTTAGGAATGAATTCATTGCGCTTTAGAAGAGGAAACGCACCTCTTGCTTCTATTGTTGCAACAAAATAGCACAGCATTATAGTGAATGAGTTTAATAATTTACTTTTGTCTTCAACTATATGTCAATTATCTTTATAAATTACTGCGGGTTCTCTTGTTTTTTATGCTTGCCTTTGATTTTGAATTTCTGACACTCTATACTCTCCTATTTTTATTTTGCTGGTGGCTCTATTTTGGATACCTAATTTTCATATTTATTCATACTTCTTTGTTTACAGAACAACAAAAACAATCTCTATTACAGGAAAAACCTTTTCCCACAATTACCATAATCATACCAACATTTAATGAGGAGCTCATTATTAAAGATAAAATTGAAAACACCATCGCACTTGATTATCCAATTGATAAACTTAGAATACTTTTCTGTGATGGAGGAAGCACAGACAACACACAAAAAATTATTCATTTTTACACAAAGAATACTGAAGCAAGAAAGAAAATAGATCTTATTCACTCTCCTGATAAAGGAAAAATTCCACAACTTAATTATGCTATTTCTCATGCTTCATCTGACATTATCGTTATTAGTGATGCAGACGCACTTCTTTCTCCAAATGCACTTTATGTTATTCAGGAAAATCTTTCACAGGAAAAAATTGGCCTTATTGGACTTTCTTCTGAACCACGCAACGCTATTAAAGAAGAAGCATACTTTTGGAATCAACAAAACCGATTGCGACTTGCGGAGTCACACTTCTATTCTCCACTTTATGTTATTGCAACATGCTACGCATTTCGTAAAGATCTCATTCAACAATTTCCAAAAGATGTTATCGCCGATGATATTTACATCAGTTTTTATGCTATCAAAAAAGGATATAAAACAAGGTATACTCCTGAAGCAACTGTCACAGAACTTCGCTCTCCAACAAAAACTACTGAACTTGTCAAACACAAAATCCGAAAAACAAATGCATTTCTCCACGAACTTTTTCGCTATTTTACACCATTCTTACACGCAAAATCACGATGGCAAATCATATTTTTTACTCGTTTTTTTCGAGCAACACTCGGTCCTATTCTTTCACTCATTTTTGTACTGATTTTTGTTTATCTTCTCTTTACTTCTCTTACTAAACTTCTTCCACTTCTGACATTCGGCATTCTCTCCTTAACGTATCTTCTTATTAGACCAGACGCACTTCGTGGATTTTGGCTTAAACTGAAGATGTTTCTTCTTATTCACGTTATTTTATACTACTGCCTCATCACCTACTTATTTTATAGACAAACTACTGTATATAAGAGAATACGATAAATCAAGAGATTGAATAATTATTATTTTTTAAATATTGTGCGATAATATCAACAGCAATTTTATTTCCTTCTATGTTAAAATGGCCATCTGTTTTGAAATAGACTTTTTTTCCTTCTTGTGCAGAAGCTTGAAGTTCTGGAAGAAGATTTATGCAGGAAAGATTGTGTTGATTGCAAAATAAAGCAATAGTGGTAATTGGTTTTAGAAGCTCTATATCAGGATACTTTTTCTGAAGGTAAAAACTATAGGTTTGTTCTTTTGAAGGAATAATAACAATAAAAAGTGTTGCATTTTGTTTTTCTGCAAGCTCTTCTGCATCAAGTAATGCATCTTCTGTGAGTTTTAAACCCTGAATATAACCTTGATTTTGTTCAGAGACTATTTCCTGAATATAATCAACGCGAAAGAAAGTATCATAGCTGGAATCATAGAATTGTTCATTAATTTTAATAAAATGTTCTCTTTTGACAACGTATTTTATCAAATTATATAAAGCAGAATGTTTTGTAAGAAAATAGCGAAGAGTATAAAATAAAACAGTTTGATCTCCTTGTGCTTTTTGTTTTTGGAATTGAAAATAACTAAGATTTGATTCCTGCCATTCTTTCGTAAAAGTAGAGTCTACAAAATCATTTTGAAATAACCCCCAAAATATATAATCTGGACTGAGGTTTAGACCATAGTTTTGCAGCATATAATAATTATTAATGGATGAGTAACTATCTACTCCCATATTCACGATATCTATGCCAGTTTCTGTTTCAAGTTGCTCTACAAGACTCTGTTCCATGGCAACACCATAACCGAAAATAAAAGAATCACCAAGGAAAATAGCTTTTTTTGAAACGTTATTTATTCCATCATCCCGAAATCCTATCTCTCTAAAACCGAGAGAAAGTGTAGTAACTGAATATGTTTCGTTGGTATCAGGAACAGACCTCTGGAAATTTGTAAGATTTGATTTTAGTTTAAAACCAAGAATAGGATCATCAATAGCATATCCTGCTTCTTTGATCTGT
>JAHFMP010000068.1 GCA_023267795.1 Candidatus Woesearchaeota archaeon
TTGCTATAGTTTTCAAAAACAGCATGTTTGACTATATGCACATGGCCTCCTGCATAATAATTAAACTTTTTTGGGAGAAAAGAAAGCGGTGCAGCGTCCATTTTTTCCAGTTCTTTCGGTTTGAGTTCTGCTATTGCTGTATGAAAGAGAAATATCTTGAATCCCTGCTCCTGTTCTAGTGATTCTATGTCAAGCACTTCATAAAACTTTCTCTCAAGACTTCCTTTTTTTCCAAGTATGCCTGTAATCTTTGCTCCTGTTTTTTTGTCAACAGTAAATTTGAGATGCAGCTTTTTTTCTTCTGTTACTATTCCTTTGACCACATTGATAAACAATCCTGCATTTTCCAAAACATCAACCATTGTCTTTCCACTTGGAGAAAAGTCATGAGAACCAGGAATAATATATATGGGAATTTTTTTTTCTTTTACTTCCCTAAGCTTCTTTGTTGCTGTTTTGAGCCTTTCAATAGCAGGCACTGCTGTGTTGAAAATATCTCCTGCAATAAGAATAAAATCAACATTCTCTTTCATTGAAATGTCCAGTGCTTTTACAAATGCATCTGTAGAAAGTGCATTGAGTTTTTCCTCTCTCCAAGAGCCAATGTGGCAGTCTGCAAGATGGGAAAATTTCATAGAAAATAGTGTATTTTTGGACTTTATCAAAATTTCGGAATCTATTATCCAAACAAAAATAGCCAGAGCTTTGCAAAGAACTCATTTTCTTCTGTTCCTTCTCCACTTTCTTCATCACTTTTTTGCTGTTCTTTCTGTTGTATCTCTTCTTCTGATGTAATTCCTTGTTTGGTAACATCATACCCATTAATCCTGACAATAGTATTGTCCTGAATGACGCTGCCAACAATTTCTGTTTCTTGTTCTGCACTAAGTTGTTCTCTTGTTCCAAGAAGGAAATTTATTGTCTGATCTCCAATAATCTCTTTTTTAATAGAACTTTCTTTCTTTTCTGTTTCTTCTGCAATAGAATACAAAAATTCGCAGACATCTTTGTCCTGTGATTTTGTATTTACAGGATAAACCTCCTGGACATAAATAGTAATGCCATCCTGAGTTTTTGTTTCTCTTCTTTCTACTACCACTGTTTTGCCATTAATCTCAAAAATACAAGCATTTCCTTCTTTTGTAGAACCAATGCTGACATCAACAAGTTTTATGTTTGCTTCAACACTATCCTCTTCTAATGTCACCATCTCAGCATGGACATTGTACGCAATTCCGAACACTATCAATGATAAAAGTAGTGATACAAGTGCAAGAAAAATTCCGGTTTTGCCTCTCTTTGCAGTCATTGTTATTATTTTGTTGTTCTTATTATAAATACTTTATTAAAATTTTATTCCTTCAAACGCAAAAGTCTCTTCTCTGGTTTCTCTTGGTTCTTTTCTGTTTTTTTTATTTTTTTCAATATCTTCTTTGGCATATTCTTCAAAAAATGGAATTTTAATTGGTGTTGCAAATCTTGCAAAATTGCTCGTAATAATTGCTTCCCCTTTATCGAGACTTGCAATGTTTCTATTCTCCTGACTCAAATCCTGCGCTGCACTCTCAATTAATGCCTGGCGCTCTGCTGCCATCTCTGTTCCTAAAATAATTTTTGTATTCATGTTTGCAAGAATTTCTCTCGGAATAAGGCTCGGTAGCTGTGTAATTGCACACAAGCCAACTTGAAATTTTCTTCCTTCTCGTGCAATAGTGCTGAAAATATTGCTTCCTTTATCAAGCACTTCCTTGCCAAGCACTCTCGGCGCCTCCTCAATAACAATACAAATGATTGGCTTGTTTTTTAAGATATTTTGTCTTTTGTATTGCTGATATCGCTGGAGAATTTCTGTACTTATCAATGATCCAATGAGCAGTTCTGTCACTCCTTTGAAATGCGAAGTGTCTATAATAACTGTTTTTGCCTGCTCTAATTCATTGGCAATGTCATTCACTGTTGTCATACCTGCATTTATATCAAAAACACCCTGGCAGGATAATTGCTGGCCGTTCCAATCCAGGTCAAGTATGTACAGCAATCTCCTTCTTACAACTGCAATTGTTGCTTCATTGAAAGAACCCATTCTTTGGAGAGCTGCATTCATAATAATTTGTTCAATCCAGTTCTTTCCAAATTCCCTATAATATGCATACAATGCTTGTTCCTGTGGATCACTCCATTGTACTACTCCAGCAAAATGCTGCGGCTTCATAAGCGAAAGATGTATCTTCAATGTTTTCGCACCAACAGGCGCATCTTTCTGTGTATAATAACTGATTTTCTCCTTCATTGGGTGATCCTTTAACCCTATATTTTCAGATCCTTTTCCATAGTACTCATCATGTGGATCTAATACTAATATTCCACAATAATCTTTTTCTGTTGCAGTCCAAAGCATAACTGCAGTAAGATTTGACTTGCCTTTTCCTGTTGTTGCAGCAATGAGAATATGATGACTCAGAACTTCTTTTCCAGAAAGTGATATGGAGACATCAAGTGTTTTGCTTCCACTTCGCAGCTTTCCAAAAAACAACGGATTTTTTGGTGTTGTGATAAATGCAACATCTTTTTCTGTTATTTCCCTTACAGGACTCAGAAATGCTGGCAAGGATTTGCACGGGCGTATACCCTTTTCATCTATTGTAATAATTCCTTTTAGCTCTGCAAGCGTATAATTTCGCAGCTCTGTCTCGTGAAGCATTATATCAGACTCTTCTGTTTGAACAAATTCTTTTTCCAACCCTTCCTGCTCTTCTTGTTCTTCCTGCTCTAATTCTAATCCTGAAACCAATTCAATATTTTGTTCTGAAAGCTGACTTGCATATAATAAATCAACTACTTCCATGATAATCTTTTGTTTTCCTGATTCTACAACAACAAGTTCCCCAAGTTCAATTTCTGCTCCAGCTTTCTGCCTGACTATAATTTTTCCTAACTCTCCCCTAATCACTAACCCCTTTTTCTGAGAAACTTTCATATTAATCAGTGCTTATATGAGATTATTTAACAATTTCGTTTATTCTCTTTTAGTTCTCACTCCGGAATGGAAAATTATATAAACTGTATTTGCATTTTCATCTAAATTGCATTAATTTATTTAAGATGTGAGTGATGACCTGTGGCAGTGACTTCTTCAGAAAAAAACAGTAAGCAGACTGAGAAAGATAGGCTTTTGAAAGAGTTAGAACACCTTGAAAAAGCGCAGAAAAGCGGAATTCTACCTTTGCAGGAATATGCTTCAGCAAAAAAAACTTTAGAGAAAAAACTCCTGCATCTGGAACAAAAGCGAAAGCAAGCTGCTGCAAAGGAAAAAGCAGTAAAAGATATTTTAGGTGACTCTTCTTTGCTCGGTTCTTCTCAAAAATCTACTTCATTGTTTTCTAAGAAAGAGAAAAAAACTGAAAAAGAGAAAAAAAGTGTTGTTTCTCAAGATAGTAGTAATTCTGCTCATCATGAGAAAATTTATGATATCCCTCAAAAAGTTGTATTGGCTGATAAATCTGAAAAATTTGAGAATAAAGATGTTGATGCATTTGTTGAACAAGAGAATACAAACTGGCAATTTGCGCTTGCAATTCTTACATTGTTCCTGCTTATTTTGTTGTACGTTAAATTTACCTCTTTTGGAACAGTTCATGATGTCCTCATTGTTGATGCTTACCTTGATACAACTTCTCAGTACAGCAAAGAGATGCATGCTGTTCTTACAACTCTCTCTGAAGAATATCAAGGGACAGTATGGGTAGAATATCATCTTGTTGGAATATCAAATCAAAGTATTCTTGTCGGAACAGCTGTTCTTTGTGCAAATCAGCAGGAGCGTGGGAGAGAATATACAGATTATTTATTCTTGCAGGAAATTTCTATGGAAAGTCTGAATATGCCTGCAATTGCTTCTTCTTTAGGATTGGATACTGTTGCATTTGAGAAATGCTTTATTGATCCGCTTATTCAGGATCAGTATTATAAAGAACAAGATGCTGCAGCATCTCTTGGAATTACCTATACTCCTACCCTTATTATTAACAATAAGAAAGTGGTTGGTGCTGTTGGCTATGATGCTGTCAAGGTTGTTGTGGATAGTGAGTTGACTGTCTTGGGATAGAAACCATTAAATATTTGTTTTCTTAAAACATACCTATGAAAAGAAAAAAAGAAAAAAAAACAAATATGTTGAAAAAAATAACAAAAAATACTTCTGTTCCAAAAGACAAACTCTCTATTCCATATAAAATAAGAATAAAACTAAAAGAAATTCCTGCACTTTTTCGTGCAACAAAAGAAGAAAAAAAACATATTCCTACATTTTCAGAAATTCAAAAAGAACAAAAAGGATTTGAAAAAGAAGCATTATCAATGCGAAAATTTATATTGCGTCCAGCAAAAAACAAAAAACATAAATGAACTCTTTCTCTATCACTATTCTATTTTTCAATAAATACTATTTTACTTCTTTATTTTTCCATCTTTAATATGTCATCAATCTCTTCTTCTTTGACAGAGCAACCATTCAATTTTACACCCCACAATGCTCCTTCCAGCACTGCTTGTTTTATATTTGGGATCACTTTTGTTGGTGTTTGAAGGTATGAATCAAAAAATCCTTTTTCATACGCAATAGTAATCAATTCTACAGAACGAATAACTTTTAAATTTCCAAATCTTCCTCTCAATGCTTCAATGTTTTTCCAATTCACAAGCACTTTTTTGTGAAAGGTTCTTTCCATGTGCTGTGCAATTCTTTCTGGCTTTTCTATCAAATGTCGTGTTGTTCTCTCATCAATTCCAATTGCATTCGCGTTGAGAAAAACTGCTGTTGCCACTGCCTCGATTTCTCCTTTGTGCACAATCTGTATACAATTTTTGTCAATTTCAAAAGAATGATTTGCATATTCTTCTATCTCTCTAGCAATATCTATAATTGGAAGATTATTGTAGACCTTCAATGTCCCTTTTGTAATGTAAGGAAGCACTTGCAAAGCTTCTAGTTTATACTTTCTTGTGTTTAGTGGCTTGTTAATAAGCTCGTCATACACTGCTGGAGTGATATAAAACTCTCCTGCAAAATCCTCTTTTAATTTTTCCAGAATCCAGAGAAGATTGTTAATTGTCAAACTAATAATAGGGCCAGTATCGAACACTATTGCTTTTGTTTTCTCAGTCATTTTTTTAAAATTATTATGTAATTATGATGTAAACAATTGCCGCGCGTACGCAATTCTTTGCTTTATTGGTACTGTTTCTCCTGTTTCTTCACTCATTCTTGTTTTTCCGACATATTTCATGAGTTCCCATTGCGAGAGTCCAAATATTTCTGCAGTTTTTCCCAACGAAATGCCATGCTCATAAATTCTGGACCCTTTTTTGATTTGCGCTTCTGTGACAATATGCTGCATATACCTGCTAAGTTGATCGTCAACAACACTAATCATGTCAAACAATGCCTTTATTTCTGTATTAAAGCCCCTGATGTTGTCTGCTTCCATAAATGAAATTGCTTTTTGTATTGTATCTAACACCCGCGCATCAATTGTTTTCCCTCTTTCCAGAATCTTTGCAAGTGCATAAATCACCACTGCTGTCTGAATTGATTCCTGGCGCTGAAAAATTGCAGAACAATGGATAATGTGGTTACTTTCTTCTCTTAGCGCAACAAGGTCTCCTTTGTGAATTGCCAGAATGGCATTATTCAGGACAGCAATAATATCCCCTTTTACTGAATGCTGCAATTCAGCTGGCTGCCTTTGATTATTTTCATTGCTTGCCTTATTTTTTTTGTCCATAATTTTCACAAAAAATCTTCATTT
>JAHFMP010000069.1 GCA_023267795.1 Candidatus Woesearchaeota archaeon
ACATATACAATGAACCGTACAGCACCTTCTACCTATACCACAACAGTTGATGGAAGTTCTTTGGATGTAGGAAGTAATACATATATTGTCACTGTTTCTGAAACAAAACCAGGTTGTCCTCCTTCAAAGCTAGCATGCTATACACAACGCACTGCAACAGGAATATTTACTGTGATAGATACAGCAGTTCCTGATCTTTCTTGCACTGCAATAAATGATACAGGTATAAACGATGGTTCTGCAACAATTGATATTATTTGTTATTCAACTGATGAAACTGCACTCGCTGCAGAGGATCCTGTAACATATTCATCTGCACTTGATTCAGGAGTTCTTACCAGCATAGGTACTTCGTTCTATGAAACAAGTATTGATGTAACTAGTGCAGTAGGAGATAACTATATAGTTGATGTTACTACAAAAGATAGTTCAGAAAATACAACAACCACTTCAGTAACTGTTACTGTGGAAGATGCTCTTTCACCAACATTTACGAGTGTTTCTGCTGATCCAAGTTCTGTGAATGATGAAGGCACTGATTATTTTATTGTTACTGCATGTCTTACTGATGAAACAGATGGCACTGAAGTAGGTGGCAGTGTTGTTTCAACTATTGATAGTCTTGTGGAAACATTATCTTATAATTCAAGCAGTTCTTGCTATGAATCTCGTGCAATATATGGAAATGAATTTGGTGAAGGAACATATTCTATAACTGTTGTAGGAGAAGATAGTGCAGGAAATACTGCAACAGATACAAGTGCAAGTATAGAAGTTTATACTCCATGCAATACAGTTACGCTCGAAACAGATACAGATGCTCTTCTTCGTGAGGAAGCAAGCAATACAAACTATGATAACTACTATCTCTATGTCGGTGCTGCATACCCTGGTCGTGTACGTTCGCTCATGTACTTTGATTCCAACGAATTTGAAGGAAGTACTATTTCCGCTGCTACACTCACTGTTTATGCCATGAGTGGTACTTGTCATTCTACAACCAACCCTTCAGATTGTGGGCACGATCTCAACACTGAGGTTCATGAGGTAACAGGATCATGGGATGTATCTACAGTGACATGGAATACTCAACCATCTTATGACACAACAGTTATTGACAACACAACTATTAACGAACCATTAGGTGCTTCTGAATCTCCATATACTTTTAATCTTACAACTCTGGTACAGATATGGGCTGATGGTTCTAATTATGGACTTCTGCTCAAGGCTGATAGCACTGGTGAAACCACATCCACCACCTCCCAGCTTGATGTTGTCATTGGTTCTTCAAACCCACCGACTGGCAGTGCCAAGCCTGCTGTACTGGAAATCACATACTGTAACTAACTACTAAATGTTCTATCCAATATAACTCTGCTGTCCGACTGCTCCTTGTTTATGCATCTCATCCATCATCTGCTGTGCAGTATGGACAATATCCTTCTCAAAATCTTTAATTTCTTTATCCAATTTATTCAAATCAACAGAAAGCCCGAACTTTTTTTGAAGAACAAGAAGAATTTCTTTGCTTCCTTTAATTCCAACATAATACGGATGCGCAATTGTTTCAGCTAAAATACAAACAGCAGGTATGTTTCTATTTATGCTTAATCCCAATAAAACACCGGATACACCGACAATTGGTCCAACAACTCCGTACAAATGAGGATTCACTGCTGTTGCTTTTTTGTACACATCAACCTGTGCCTGTGTTGTTCCTGTGCAGAATACTTTTGGTTTTTCAGAAACCTCCTGCAACCCAATCCCACCAAGTGTCAGTATCTCTTTTCCTTTAAGATCATGGAATATGTCAAGAAGCATGTCACAAAATTCATAGCATGATTCTTGTCCTGTTGGCTGCACATCTCCTGAAACAAAAATAAAATCAGAGATTTTGCCAGATCCTTTTTTATAGTATATTTCAATGGATGGCAGTTCAACAAGATTATTTTCAGTGACAAATACAGTGTGAGGAAAATAATAAGAATTGATATGGTAGAGCTTTTTTGCTTTTAATTCATCAATTAGGAAATCAACAACAATTTTGCCAACATTTCCTATCCCAGGAAGCCCGACAAGCATAACCGAATTCTTAAGAAATGGAAGTTTTTTTTCAGAGCAGTTGATCTGCCATCGCGATTTAGGAAAAATACTTTTTTCTGTCATGGAAACCAGTAAGAAATAACTCTTATATTAATTCTTGCTTTTTTCGCTGTTCTGTTTTAGCCTCTCTTCTATACTGTGCATATTTGTCTTCTGGAGAATATTTTGCGGGTTTTCTTACACCTGTTTTTTGTTCACAAGCAGGACAAAAATCTTTCATAGTATATTGCTGACAAGCAGTACAGAAGAAAAGTCGTTTTGCCATTTTTTAGACAGCAGCTGAAACTGCTTTCTTTTCTTCACGGCTAAAGTTTACTGTTCCTTTTCCTTTTGGAACAGCAATTTCTACAGAACGTAGCACTTTATTCAGCAGATGCTCTGCTTGTTTGTACTCTTCCCCTTTTACAAGAATGTTATATGCGCCACCACCGAGATATGTCATCTTCAATGCTTCTTTTCCGTCTGCAACTCCTGCAAGAAGAGCAGATTTTACAATTTCAACGCCAGCAGAAGCATAGCTCTGCACAAATAATTTGCCACCAACATAAACTTCTTTTGGTTTAATGCGCTGATGAATTATTTCTCCAAGTGATGTAATGTATTGCTTT
The DNA here is from genome assembly GCA_023267795.1 of Candidatus Woesearchaeota archaeon. GTDB lineage: Archaea > Nanobdellota > Nanobdellia > Woesearchaeales > DSVV01 > JACRPI01. Next base: position 2,715 of record JAHFMP010000069.1, read on the forward strand.
GGAATTTCGACATCTTCAAGTGTTATTTCTCCTTTCACAAAATCCTGAAAACACTGATAAAGAAGCATATAGTGTTTTGAAACACCAGAGTAAATTTCCTGATACAATTGTTCTGGTTTTTTTTTTAGGTCTTCTGCAACTGCTTCAATGATCTTTTCCGCCTTTTGTTCCTGTTTTATTTCTTCTATTTTTTTTCGCTTTTGGTTTTCGCTCACTCTTCTAAGAGAAAGGTCAATATACCCACGCTCTTTGTTGACTCTAAGAACCTGACAAACTATTACTTTATCCTCTTTGACAAAATCACGAATGTTTCTGATTCTTCCAGGAGAAACTTCGCTGATGTGAATCATTGCACCTTTTTCAAATTCGTCCATACGGACAAAAACAGAGTGTGACTGGACTTTTGTCACAGTGCACAGCACAAGTTCTCCTTCTTCTGGAAAGCCTGTTCTTTTGTAAAACATGTTACACCTTATTCAAGAACTTCAAGGATTCTTGCCTTGACGTGTGATTTGCCACCTGTTGGTTCTACCAGTGGTTTTGCACAGACAAGGCATTTCACTATTGTTGCACTTTTTCCAAATGTGATCTGTTCATTCTTACATTTTGGGCAGCGAATTTTTACGAATTTGCTCGTGGATTCTCTTATTATTGTTTTCATTTTATTTAAAAAAGTAAATGGATTTATAAATATTTGGCAAAAAACCAAAGATATTTAAGCAAAAATACTTCTAAGAGAGATAATGCAATTCAAAGAAATCTTTGACAGGGATTTTGAAGAAATATTAGGTTCCCAAATTGTTTCTGTTATAGGCGGCCTTATTGCAGGAACTCTATTAGGAATCTACACGCATAATATTCTTTTAATTCCTGGAATGCTTCTTTTGCTTCCAGGATTTCTCGAAATGCGTGCAAACATCAGTGCACCGTTAGCATCACGGTTGAGTTCTGGTTTGTTTCTTGGCGTTATTACAGCAAAAAAGAAAACAAAAAGCAATGGAAAAATCATCAAGGGAAATGTTCTTGCATCAATAGTGCTGACAATCCTCTCCTGCCTTTTTCTAGGCCTCATTGCATTTTTTGCCAATTACTATATTTTCCACGTTTATACTCCAAAACTTATTTTTCTTGTTCTTATTGCAGGACTTATTGCAAATGCAATTGAAATTCCTGTCACGCTTCTTGCCACATTTTATTTATTCAGAAAAGGACATGATCCCAATAATATCATGGGTCCATTCTTAACGTCTTTGGGAGATATTACAAGCATCATAGCATTAGTTATTGCACTGGTGATACTATGAATTTTCGATTCATAAAAATATTCGAACAAGAGCATGCAAAAAAGAAATTAGAAAAGCTGCAGAAGATCAAGCGACCTAAACATCATCCACTTATTCATAAAATTCATCACGTGCATAAAATTTCAAAGAAAACACTTTTTTATGTCAAGGAGTATGGACAACATAGTAATGTACCAAAAACAATCATAAAAGAGAGTGTCAAAATTATTCTTTTAGCATCTTTGATCAGTGCATTTGGTGGTTTTGCATTGGAACAAATAAAAACTGCATTTTTGACAATGATCCCTTTGATTATTCTCTTGCCTGCATTGAATGACATGGTTGGAGATTATGGATCTATTGTTTCTGCACGGTTTTCCACGATGCTTCATAAAGGAGAAGTGCAAAAAAAGTGGTGGAAAGAGAAAGAGGTGCAAAAATTATTCTGGCAGATCATGATCATTGCAGCAATAACTGCATTGTTCAGTGCAGCTATCTCATTGACTATTGCTGGTGTTATGGAAAAAGGAAATACATTCACAGTCATGTTTGCGATAAAGATTATTGCTCTTACATTTATTGATGTTGTTGTCTTGGTAGGCTTCTTGTTTTTTACTGCAATATTCGCTGGTTTGCATTATTTCAAGAAAAAAGAAGATCCTAATAATTTTTTAATACCTATCACAACATCAGTTGCAGATTTTGCAAACATGGTTCTTCTGGCTGGCTTAATTATATTGTTTTTTTAAAGTATTTCATCCTAATTTTTCCAAATTATATCCCCGACATAATGAATATTTTTAACAACCTTTCCTGCTGTCATTGCTCTCATTTCAGAAGAAGAAAACAATGCAACACCGACAGATAGCATTTTTTTATGCGTTTGATCAACAATAACGACAAAATCACCTGCTGAAATCTCACTTTCGATCTCGACAATCCCAGGTCGCATGATGTCAGCTCCAGAAACAACAAATGGTACTGCACCCATGTCCACTGTAATTTTTTTAAGAACATCATGGTTATACATAAGATACTGCAATGTAGGGCTATATTTTCCATCGCAGAGAAAGAATGCAGGAACGTGATTGATCAGAAGAATTTGTTCATTTAGTAATTCCATGTGATCTTTTCTGGAAACTTCGATATGATATTGCTGCAAAAGTGGTTCTATGTCTTTATGTCTAACTTGGACTCGCCTCATTGTTTTTTTAAGTAACTCTCACTTTTTATATCTTTCTACTGATTTTCCATAATAAATATAATTTCAAACAGTGCCTAACTTTTTTTAATATAATTTTGAAAAAATATATTCTGGATAATGTAAACTATTTTTTATATTATCTTTATTATTAGTAATTATTATGTTGACCCACATTATAACGATAATGAAAATCTATTATAAAGACTATTGTCTTTTTTATTGTATAAACAATTCTGTTTTTTAGAATAAATAAGGTAAAATATTTTAAGAAAAAACTAAATATTTTGATTATTTTATTTGTTTTAATTTTTGTATTTTCTTAGTGTGGATAAAATTTCATTAATATCAGGTCTTTTTTTTGGTTGGTATTGAAGCATTGCATTGATCAAATCACGAAAATCTGAATTTTGAACATAACATGTTTCACAATCTGAAAGCGGAATATATGAACCATCTCGCACTGCTTCAAGATGCTTTTTGACCATTTCTCTTTTACTCATTTCTATTCTTGACGGGAAGGAAACTTTTCCACCTGTAGCAAGCGCGTAAAGTGTTGCTCCGAGTGC
>JAHFMP010000070.1:0-5085 GCA_023267795.1 Candidatus Woesearchaeota archaeon
ATTTAGTGTTCTTACAATACGGACAGCGAACAAATGGATCTGTTTCCACACGTTCCATAATTTTCGTGCACATGCTGCAGACTTTGTATTTCTCAGTTTCAGATCCTTCTTCTTTATTTTCGCAGGAGAGACAAACAAACTCTACTTTTTTCTGTTTTTCTTTTAATGTTTTTTTACAAGATGTGCATACTGTTTTGTAGAGAGAAGTTTCAGAAATACCAAGCTGGCTTGCGATGTTCGTAAATGAATCTTTTTGTTGAATGTGTTCAAGTACTTTTGGTTTAATTTTTTCAGTCAAATAAACCGCAATCCGACGAACGCCATCTGGAAAAAGAAGGGATGTTGATTGTCCGTGAATTTCTTTGGGAAATGCTTCAAATGGCACACCAATGTGAAACCCTTTGTTACCGCTAAATTTTGCAGTCACAGAACGAATGCCATGCGCTTTGAGTTCCTGCACAAACAAGTGCGCAATAAGTTTGGAGTAGTCCCACAAAACACAATCAACATCAATGACTAAATCCCAACCACGACGAATTTCATCCAATTGTTTTTTGTTCATTCCTGTCACGATGTGTAGAGGATTTGTCCAGCGTTCTTCGCTCACGTGAAAGGATGTTGCTCCTTTTTTTGCAAGTTCGAGAACATCGTTAGGGTAGGCAAGAACATCTGGTCTTTTGCCAAAGCCGCCTTCTCCAAATTTGACAGCAACTTCACGGTTTTCAGCAGCAAGAATCATTGCTTGTTGAATATCTGATCTTTTGTAATGTTTGAGAATAGTGGATAGGTGGAGCATAAAAAAAGAGTATTTTCACAGTTTAAATGGATTTTGCGTAATACTTAAAAAGCAACTTTGCTTCCCTACAAAAAAAGAGGTGGAGGAAAAGAAAATGACAGAAAGCATTAATATTGGACCAGCAACACTCGTTCTTGTTGAGGGGATAAAATGGAGAGAAATTTATGAAAAACTAAGAGAAGATGAAATAAGAGAAAGAGAAACAATAGCAGCAATTGTAGTAGAAACTCTAACACCATTACTCCCTGAATATCTAACAGGAGTAACACCTGGGGAAACAGAACTAAATGTATACTCGTCTTTTGAATATAGCTTCGATGGAAATCTTGGAAGAACAGAAGTAAGAGCAGAATTTCAAGATGATCTTGCAGGAGTAGTAGACAGCTATTTAAGAATGCATATGAATCACCGGCTTTGCGTGGAAATTCATAAGAAGTTATTTTTTTGATTCTTTTAGGTGATCAAATTGTTTGTAAACTTGAAGTATGTTTTCTGCAGTTCCAAGATATCGTAAAACTTTTTGTTGAACTTTTCCTTCAATTCTTTTTGCCTCAACAAGATAAAAATATATCCGTTCAGTTTCATCTTTCTTTCTTTTGAACCTTTTTACTCGGAGGTAAACCATTTAGTAAAATAGGCACTACTTATATATTAATTTTATGAAAATAAGTTGCATAAGTATTATAGGCACTACAAATAAGAAATGGCATACTAAAAAAGAGGTATTTTGCATGGCACGACTTCCAAACAAAGAGTTCAGACAAATGGTTCCATTGTTGCGAGAAGAAGGATTCTACGAGCATGAGGAACCAAGAAAAATAAACTGGCCTCAGTACACAGACGCTCAAATTAAGGATGCAAAAGAAACTTTGGAATTCATCAGAGATAAAGTTGATGAATGCGAGTATCTTAAAACTCATGGCAAAATAGGAAGAAAATTGACTGACGCAAAAATTTTAGCAAAAGCAATACTTGTTTGCGAATTTCTTGATTTTACCGAGAGAGAAGCAGAAGGTTGGTTAGATATTATGGGACCATTTATTGGTATTCATTTGCATCTCGATGACAGGGTCATCGGAGAAGCACATGACAATCCGGAAGTCGTTTACATACTCAAACAAGTTTTCCAAAAAACAAAAGATTCCGACGGAAAATTGTCTGGTGATGGAACAGGAATTGAAACAAGCAGGAAGCAAAATTATGAGTCAAAGAAAAAGTCAGGAGAATTTATGACGAGCATTGTTGATTCAAGAGAAATAGTTCAGGCATTTGATCTTGATAAGGAAGAGGGTGCAGCGATGCATGAATTAATCACACAAGTTCAAGGACTGAGTCTTCGCCTCGACGCTGGTTTTGTCGACAGAAAACTTGTGAAAGCTATTCGAAAATTAGGAATGACACCATATGTTTTTCCGAAGAAAAATCTCAAACTTAATGGAAGCCCAGCATGGAAAAAAATGTATTTAGAATTATTTTATGACGTGATGCAATGGCTTACTGAATATCATCAAAGAAGTCATGCTGAAAGTTTTCACTCGAGCTTTAAAAGAAAAAATAGTATTGTCAGAAAAAGAAGACATCTTTGTATTCTTTCTCAAGTTACGGCGAGAATTATTCTTCACAATCGAAGAAAACTTGCTTATTTCAACAGAATTTCTATCGCTGCTTAATTTCCACGCAAAGCCTGAATCACCCTGAAAAAGAAGAAATAAAAGAAAGAGTTACAGGAAAAGCAGGGATAGTAATTCAAAATGCAAAATATCATCTAGGAACCAAAAATGATCACACAAGTGCATTGTATTTACACAGACAAACAGGAAATAACCAATTTGAAAGGATATCATGGGAAGAAATTACAAAACCATTTCAAGCATATCTGAATGCATTATTTGTAGAAGACCCAATTAATGCAACGTGGATAAGAGAAGCATCTTTAACTGGACCAATGATGTATGGGGATGGAGATGTAGAAACATATGCACGAGTGAAAAATCCAACAGTAAGAAGAATGGAACAAGCAGAAGAAACAATTGGTCCGTTCTTTCAATGGCTTAAAGAAAACAGAGCAAGTGTAGATGCAGTAGGAGATATGATTCGCTATGCGTATGAACAATTCAAAAGAGCAGAATATCAAACAAAGAGAGGAGAAACAAATCCTCATGCTTTAGACGTTGCAAGAGTTGCTGAAGAATCTGCATTAGCATTTATTGCTGCTGCACAAAGAATAGAAGTAAATCCTCCTAAAACAGATCGAGCAACATATTTTAGATAATTTTTTCTTTTTTGTAGTTTCAAAAAATTATACTATAAAGAGAAAAGTGATGAATAATAAACCCTACATCTTCTCACAAATCAATGCTTCATCAAAAACAAATAAGTGCATGTGCTTTGTGCCGCCTTGCAATCGTTTTTCAAAGAAAGTTCTCTCATCCCAATATTTTGCAGGATCAATAGTATAGCGAAGTACAACTCGTCCAACACCAAGATGCTGCAATTCTTTGAGAAGCGCTTTTTTGCCAAGCATATCAAAAGAATAGGGAACATGTGCATGAATTGCATACACAGTAAAAAAAGGACTGTTCAATATTTTAGTGGAAAGATAAAATGTTTTTTTGCCTTGTGAAATTGCAACAATTTCTTTTGCAGCAACAAGGAATTCAAAAATGTCAGATGAAAGTGCAGATGCAAAAGCAGCAGGAACTAATCCTGAAACTGCGAGTGCAGGATTTGGTTCAAGAAGATAAGAAAATGAAGCAGAAGAAGAGGAAACAACTGAAGAAGAAGAAGTAGTAATGGAAGAAAGTTCAGTAGCAGTACTGCACAACACTTCCTTTTCTGGCAATAAAACAACACGTTTTACGCATGTGCGTAAGGAACCAAAGTAAAGTGTCAAACGATTGAGTGCGCCATCTAAAGATAAGTATTCAGCTTCTGCAGAAAAACCAGCAGGAAATTCAAGTGTTTGAATGTACGGAGGAAATTCAACAGCAATTTTGTCAGTGATTTGACCATACACAGAAAGCAACTTGGGAATATTTGGCTGAATTGTCGAAAGAGATCGCGCTTCTTCTGACGCAAAACGCTCAGGATCACAAAATACAATATCAGGAGCAAATGTTTTGACGTGCGAAACAATCTCAGCAGCAAGTACATCCCCGCAAAGAAAAGTAATATTAGTAATACCCAGTGTTTTTGCATGCTCTTGTGCTTTTGCAAACAAAAGAGGATCTTTTTCTATAGCAAGAACGTGCGTGCAAGTTTGCACGAATGCAAAACTTTGAAATCCAGCGCCAGAGCAGAGATCAACAATTTTATTGCAGCGCAATCTTTCTGCGCGAAACACAGCAACAGCAGCATGCGTTGCAAATCTTTTTTCGTCAGAAGTTAAAGAGAGCTTTGCTTCTCCGAATACTTCTTTTTCTTTTTTTGCTCTGGACATAAAAAGAGAAAAACCAGAATCAATTTAAAAAATATGTTATTGAAAAGCTTTGACAAAAATCTGACGGAAAAACATATAAATCTTCTTACTTTTCTTACAAGTAAGGTGGTCAGATGGAATTAGTCGAAATGAAGAGTGCAACCATAACTGCAAAAGGGCAGATTGCGTTGCCAAAACATATCCGAAAAATTGAAGGGTTTCATGTAGGTGAAAAAATAGCAATATTAGCATTTCCAGACCATGTAGAGCTTCGTTCTTTGAAACAGTTTCGCGAAAAGATATTTCCTGCGTTAGCGAGTGAAAAATCGCTGACAAAGGATTGGTTAAGCAAAGAGGATGAAGAAGCATGGAAAGATTTGTAAAAGGAGATGTTGTTGTTCTTTCCTTTCCGTTTTCTGATTTGAGTAGTACTAAAAGAAGACCTGCTCTTGTTGTTGCAGAATTGAAAGGAGATGATGTTATTCTTTGTCAAATAACAAGTAAAGAAAAGAATGATGAGTATAGTATTTTATTATCTCAAACAGAAATGGAAAGTGGAAATCTTCATTTGGAGAGCAACATTCGTCCAAATAAAATATTTACTGCTGATAAAGAGATTATTTCTTATAAAATAGGATCAGTAAAAAAAACCAAACAAAAAGAAGTTGAAAGAAAGTTGCAAACGATTTTTGGAATAAAACAAGAAGGAGCAGAGATACAATGGAAAGATCTCTACGATCAGCGAATTGCACCATTGATTACAGTGGACATTATTATCCGCTACAAAGGAGGCATTGTGCTGGTTGAAAGAGTTGTTGAACCGTTTGGTTGGGCAATCCCAGGAGGATTTGTGAATTTTGGCGAAACAGTG
>JAHFMP010000070.1:5095-5726 GCA_023267795.1 Candidatus Woesearchaeota archaeon
TATTCAGTTTTTACGGCAAATGCATGTCTATTCTGATCCAAAGCGGGATCCGCGAGGAAGCCATTCGATTACGCTTGTGTTTGTTGCAGAAGGGAGAGGAACATTAAAAGCTGGAGATGATGCAAAAGAAGCAGAAGTTTTTTCATTAAACAAACCATTTCCAAAATTAGAATTTGATCACGAAAAGATACTTCGCGATTATATGAATGAAGAGTTTATTGAACATGATTAGAAAGAATCAGAGTAGAGAGCAAAGAAAGAAGCAAAAAGAAAAACCAAGAAAGAGAGTTCCTCATTTTCACTGATTTTGACAAAAAAGGAAAAGAACTTTACGGCAAGATTGCAAAGAATCTTGACAAACTCGGAGCAAGAGTCAACAAAGAATATCGGGAATTCTTTCAAAAAAAGACAAAACTCAGTCATGTGGAAGGCTTGGAGACGTATGTGAATAATTTATGACCTAGAGCTGTGACAAAAATGTTTACCCTAACATTAATAAATCAGAAAAATATACCATGTTCATGATTCCTCAAAACACTGCAAAAATTCCTAACCTTATTTATGGCACAGCATGGAAAGAAAATTCTACAGAAGACATTGTTTCTACTGCACTCAAGCTTGGCTTTAGAGC
>JAHFMP010000071.1 GCA_023267795.1 Candidatus Woesearchaeota archaeon
TTCATGGACAGCATTGCACTGTAAGCACAGTTGATATCCATGCGCCAACCCATAAGAGTTACATCAATCACTTTTCCAATAATCACATCATTTCGTTTTGGCATATAGCATCCGCTCAACGAAATAATTTTTACTGCTCTTCCTTCTACTGTCAAAAGACCAAGACGACATGCAAGTATATGCTGATCTTTTCTGTACGCTCCCTGACCAGGAAGATAATCCAACCCTTCAGCAATCTGCTCTCCCGGCACAACTACTGTTCGTTCCTGCACTAACAATTTTCCCATTTTAAAAAATCACCTTATTTTGTTATGCTTTTTCAATTTTCAGTGTTTCAATTTCAACTGACCCATGAGTCATGCTATTCAGCTTGTCAAACAAATCTGTCTGCATGCCTGCTGGCAACTCGACAACTGCTTTCCAGCTGCCATCGTTCAACCATTCTTCTCTCATAATTGTTGCATAGCCCTTGACTGCATTATATGATTTTCCTGCATATTGTGATGGAATATGAACAGAGAGCTGTTTTCGTTCAAACTTTAACGGCAGAATAACCTGAAGCTTTTTCAAGATATCTGGAATTTGCGCCAATGCTTCCTTATGCTCATCAATATGAATTTTTGCCTCTTCAAATGCAAGCTCCAAACGCTGCGACGGATGCGGCAGATGTGTTTTTGGATCAACACCATTGCGATGAATATACGCAAGTATTTGCCTGCGCTTTTCTTCAATTTCCTTGCCTTTATGCTCTGCTGTTACCTGTATTTCTCCTTTTTTCAGTATAATTTTTGCAATTTCTTCACGCTCTGTTGTTCCAAAAATCTCCTGCATTTTATGCTCTGATGCAACAATCCCCTTCTTTGCATCTGTAAATATTTTTTCAGAGGCAAGAACATCACCAAAATCAACTGTTTTACTATGCCTGAACAAAAGTGCAGCATCACAGTCCACTAAAATCTCATACTTGTCACCATGAGTTTTTAATCGTGCAATAACTGCTTTGTCAACATCAACCATAAAAAATTTTCACCACTATTATTGATTCCTTATTTCTTCTTCCCATCTTTTAGTTCACCATAGATCTGGTTAAGTTTTTGTTTGGATACTCTCGTAAATTCTTTTTTTTGCTTTTTGATATAAACACAATCAACACGCTCAATACTGAAATTTTCCTTAAGTACTGTCTGCAATGTTTTTACTGCAAGCTTCATCCCATCTTCTATTGTAAGCGACTCTTTGTATTCCTTATGCAGAATTTCTTCCCCTTCCAGCTCTCCTTCGCCAATAACTGTTGCTTTATATTCAAAAAATATTCCTGTTGGACCTGTTTCATAGACATGCTCTCCATCAATATCAATCCCTGCTATCAACAAAGAAACACCAAACGGCCGCAACCCGCCACTTTGCGTGCAGATCTGCTTCAAATCACAAATATCCTTCACAATGCTTAACGTATCAATAGGACTGTCAAACGTCACGCGATATTGCTGTGCTTTCAGCTGCGAACGTTCTATCAAGACACGCGCATCACTGAGAATTCCTGCTGCTGTTGCTGCAATATGCTCATCAATCTGGAAGATTTTCTGCACACTCTCTGAAACAACCAGAGGATCAACAATGCGCTTATCTGTCACTAACAAAACACCATCTGTGCAGATCATGCCGATTGCAGTTGAGCCCTGCTTCACTGTTTTTTTTGCATACTCAACCTGCAAAAGTCTGCCGTCTGGACTGAACATAGTAATAGCTCTGTCATATCCCATCAACTGATGATTCATTTGTTGCTGTTGTTGCATTTTAATAAATCCTTACACTCGACATTCTGTCTCATGAAGGATTTATGCACCTCCACTGGTTTTTTTTATTATCCTACATTAATCATACCACATATTTCATTGCCTTATTCAGCATTCCCGAAGCACTAATGCTTCTCACAATAACTCTTTGATTGTTTATTTCTTTAATTAATATCAATGCTGCTTTGATTTTGTTCAATGATGTATGCGTTGTTCGCAAGATGCCTTTGTTTTTATTATTTTTGACAAACAAAAGTCCTGCTCTTGCAAGCCCATCTATACCCACATACTCTTTGACAGCATTCAAAATTACTCCCTTTATAAAATTCCAACTTACTTCTTTTTCAACCAATACTTCAAAAGCAAGATATCGTTTTCGTTCCCGAAGTGTTGGCAATAATAGTTTTGTTGCCATAAAATCAACATTCATTTGTTGAGAAAAAAATATTTTCTTTTTTCTTTTTTTCTCTCGTAAATGAAAAGAGGGTGCAGAGATATATAAAGTTTTTGAAAAAGCGAAAACTTTATATATAATTATACTTTAATTATTTTTATGACTGAAATTGAAGTTGTAATGAGAAGATGGGGGAACTCATTAGGAATTAGTTTCCCTAAACGAATTGTTGTAGAACAGCGACTCCATGAAAATCAGAAAATTCTTGTTGAAATTAAACACGTTGTTGATTTGACTAAATTAAAAGGACTTATTTCTTTCAAGAAGAAAGCCCAAGAAATTAAAGATGAAATGAGAAGTGGTTGGGAATGAGTATTTTCTTTTATGATAGCTACGCAATTATAGAATATATTAACAACAATCCTACTTATAGAAAATATTTTGAAGATCACACCGGTATTCTCACAATGCTCAATCTTCTGGAAGTATATTATGCTGTTTTGAAGGAAACAGGAAAAGAAAAAGCAGATATTGTTTTGGAGACTCTCTACTCCTTTATTGTTGAACCTTCTAAGGAGACTATTAGTAATGCGATGGTATTCCGCTTTCAACAAAAGAAAAAAGACTTATCATATGCAGATTGTTTAGGGTATATGGTTGCTCTTGAACGTGGCATTCCTTTTCTCACAGGAGATCGGCAGTTTGAACATTTTGAACACGTTGCGTTTATGCGATGATGATTTTTCTGTAATTCAGGTTATCTTTCAATATTTTTTATTAAATTTGGATAAGAAAAAAATAAATTGGAAAAATTATTCTCCCCAGATATAAATATCATCCATGTAGCCGTAGAATGGAGAACCATCACAAACAGTGCCATAACCTAAAGTCAAGCTTCCCTCAGAGTAACCTGTTTTTATATTTCCTGAAACAGAAAGAGAATCTACTTTTTCCCCACTCACCCAAAGCTCAGCAGTTTCCCCATCATATGTTCCCATAACTTGATGCCAATTCGTATCTACTGTTACATCTGCATCTTCTGAACTTAATATATATCTATTGCCATCAATTGAAATATAGAATCTATAATAACTATCATGAATTATGAGTGCATATAAAGGATAACCACAGATGTTTGTTTGTTTTTGTGCCAGTACCATATAGTCATCATTTTCATGACCACTTGCTACTTTTGCGTCCAACTTCAAAACAACCCAATCATGTGGATTCAATTTATCGCTGTCTGCAAACTTTGCATAAGAATATCCTGAATCTTCATCAGTGAAATCAAAATAATATGCTCCATCTCCTGCTTGATGGGCATATATAATATAATCATCAGCATAAGAACTGTACAATTCAGCAGTATGGTATCCTAAATCATCATTTAGAGATTCAAAATGACCATTGCCACCATATTTAATCAATACGCTATTTGTAAAATCTTCTAATTTAAATTGAATTGTACGTGTTTTACCATCATCTGAGGTAAACGTATCTGTTGCAGTATAAAATTGTTCACCGAGCGATGAAGAAGATGAAGAAGCAATGACTACTTTAGAAGCTGATGGATTTACAGTAGTTGAGATGCCACCAGCTGTACCTTCATCTGCCTGGCATATACCATCTTTACATATTTCTCCAGTATCTGAACAATCTGTTGAAGTATCTATTTGAGCATATGTATTTGCATCAACACAATAATACTGGTATAAATCATCTCCAACACAAGTATCTATAACTTCAGCTCCTGTGCCATAAGAAGAAAGATATCCTTTTACACTGCCAAATGTATAAGGATCCTGATCTGGATCAGTATCTCCTATACAAAGAGGATAAGAAGAACTGTCTGTTGGATCAAAGCCTGCAAGAGTTTCTTCTGAATCAGTAAAGCCATCACCATCACTATCTGCATTTGTTGGATCTGTTCCTGCCTCATATTCTTCTAAATTTGTCAAGCCATCACTATCTTCATCTCCTCCTGCATCAGAAGAATCTGTCGAATCCAACCCATACATGCTTTCCCAATCATCAGCCATATCATCATGATCAACATCTGCTGCAGAAGGAACATTTGTTGCATCTTCTGGATCTGATCTTGCTTTGATTTCCATTTTATCTGCAAAACCATCTCCATCATCGTCTATATCACAATCATTTGGTTTTCCATCACTATCTATATCTTCATTATCATCAAATCCTGCACAAACATCATGAGTATCTGCAACACCGTCATTATCATCATCAGGATCACAACCATTTGGCTTTTCATCCATATCTGTATTTTCATTATCATCATAGCCTGCACAAACATCATAAATATCTGCAACACCATCTCCATCAGTATCTGTTGTGATATCTACTGCACCACAATCACTCACATCATAGCCAGATGCTCTGGTTACATAATAACCGATGCCATAACTTGCAAGCTGACACTGATATGCATCTGTACTATCACAAACAATATCCCCTTCACCAACACAGTCTGCTGCCAAACCTGTATTCACTCCACCAAACGTGCACGTCTGCGCTGTTAAGAAAAATATTGCAAAAACAGATGCTAAAAGAATAAAGATTTTTTTATTCATGTGATAACCACCTCAATGTTTTCTCTTTTTCTAAGAATAGATGTATTTAAATGTTACGAAAATGAAAAAAATATGTTTTGTTTTTCTATGTTGAAACAGATGCTTCAGTAACTGTAATAGTAGTTGTCTCTGAATCTGTTGCACCTTCATTGTCAGCAACTGTCAACGTAACTGTATATGTTCCTGCACTACTATAAGAATGCGTCGGTGAAGAACTTGTACTGCTGTACGTATCACCAAAGTTCCAGCTGTAACTGCTAATACTGCCATCACTGTCTGTACTGCTTGCTCCTGTAAAAGAAATCTCTTCTCCAACCAAAACAGATGTTGCATTTGCACTAATAGCTGCAGCTGGATCACTATTTGTCACGAAATCCTCTCTGTCAAAAGTAATTGTAAAAGATTCTTCGTTATTTGTTTCATCACTTTCAGTAATTGAGTTGTCTGTATCAATTTCCACAATGAAAGTGACTCCTACAGACTCTCTGGAAGAATCATCTTCAAAATAATTCACAATGTCATTATAAGGAATTTCCAACTGGAGCACTGCTGTGTCCTCACCATCTACTTCAAGTCCTGTTGCAATTGTTGTTTTTGTATTATCTACTGACGCATTATCAAAATCATAAGAGGTAATTCTTATTCTAAATGTTTCTGAAGACGTCACATCTCCATCACCCTCATTTGCAAAAGTAATGTTAAATGTTGCATCATTCCCATCAATCTCATCCAAATCAAGATCACCAATCACGAGATCAGGTTTTGCTGCTGCCTTAAGAGATGCAATTGCTGCTTCAATCTCATCAACAACTTTTTGTTGTTCTTCAATATATTTATTTATTGTTTCTTTTGACGCAGTTACTGTTGTTTCAATTGCAGTGAGATCA
>JAHFMP010000072.1 GCA_023267795.1 Candidatus Woesearchaeota archaeon
CCAAGACAGCAGCTGAAAACATTCATGAAGAAAAAACCGCTTGTTGTCTCTCCGCAAACGACAAAGCAGGATCTTGCAACAGCACTTGAAAAATATAATTTTTACATGATTCCTGTTGTCGATGAACAAGCAACACTCAAAGGGATTATTACTGCAGATCAGGTGCTTTCTGAAGTGATTCCAAAATCATGGATCAGAAGAAAGTTTATTCTCAAGAGAGCAAAAAGACAAAAGCGGACAGAGCAAAAAAACAACAGCACGGAAACAAATGGCACAGTCTCAGAAAATAAAAAATCCCAATCGGAGCAAGCTCCGGGGTATTTCCTTGACAAGGGATTTTTTAAGCCTTGAATTGAGGTGTTGAAAACCGCAGCAAGCTGCGGGGTATTAAACCCAATTCAAGCAATGAACAAAATGTTAACCAATTTCGGTACTATACACCTCACAGAAAAAAACCGCAATATTTAAATATGATGAAAGTATAGTGATTTTGTAATGAAAGTTCCGTGGAATATTAGCAGTGTTTCGCTGAAAGTCACCAAGCACTTTTCCCGCGATTATATGCGCTATTGGAACTGGGACTTTCATGATTTACGAGATGCGATTCGAAATGCATATCGGATAGAGAAATGTGGTAAAAACAAATTTGAAATTTATGTGAATAAGAGTGGTTACAAAAAAATAATCACTGCATACTACGATATTGAGAACGAACTTGTCTGCATAAGCGGCTCACAAGGAGGAAATCACAAATGAAAACCTGCCCAATTTGTCATAAAGAAACCATCAGCAAGGTACAGGATATTGTCAATGATATTGAAGGCTATAACTTTGTTCTTAAAGGTGAACGCTGTACATCCTGTGGGGAAGAATTTATTGATGAAGAAGAAGGACAACGAATGATACACATTGCCAAAAAATTTGGCATTTGGGGAAAACCACTACGATTACATCGAAAACTGAGTAAAAGCGCTCGTGGTACTGTTTTACGTATTCCCACAGACATTGAAAAGAATTTACATCTGAAAGGAAATGAAGATGTTTTTATCTCAAAAGTTGGTTCAAACAAAATTCTTGTTGAAGTTGAAATGGATTAAGCATCACATCAACTGAAGTCGCTGCAAGAGTTATTCTTCACAACTTGATAGCATGGCTACTTAAGATTTTCACAGGAGCCTTCAAAAACATAAACTATATAAACATCCATATTTCCTTATTGCAAATAGTTTGCAATAAGAAATATAATAAACAGAGATGATACAATCACACAACTCTTTCAAAAAATAGATGTCAAAGAGATTTTAGTTCCTATCACCGATTGGGAAATAGAACATTTTGACATCATAAAATTTATTCGCTACCTTGGACAAATAGATGGCATTACTTTTTGGGTTACATTAGGAAGAGGGATTCAGGAGCTTGAAGCGCCACAGCCATACACAATTTATGTTCAACAAGGAAATGCTGGATACGCAACGTATATGTTGATTGATGAAAAAGGAAATATTTCTTTAGGAGGGCATGGCCATTTGCAGGTTTCTTCTGTTGACAAAATTTCTTTTGAAGTACTTCCAAGCTGTACGTGTCTACCTGCAACATATAATATTTTTTTTGAGGATATTGCATTGCGATCTGCACTTCTTAATGTTTCCTTTCCTGTCTGGTGGAATCCTGGAAAACCTGCATTTTATCAGTATTATTTTGATGCACATCAAAAATTTCTGGAACTTGTTGAACATTTCGGAAGCGTCATGATGAAAGTAGATGGGAAATGGATCCAAAATCGTGCAAACATGCCACACGTTCACCAGATGCATGCCATTGCACAAAAGCGATTTGATAAAATTTATACCAAAATTAATTATGCAAATCAAGGACGAAACGACGTTGTCATAGATGAAGAACATAAACAGTATGTTGTTCGTCCGACACAACAGGCACAAAGCATTTAAACCGCATAATGTTACAGATTCGGGGATTGGATGGAAACACTTACACTAAAACTTTCTAAAAAAAATAAAAAATCTGAAGTAGATAGTCCTCTCATTACACTCAAAGAAGCACTTGCTGTTCTTGCAAAAGCACAAGAAGAACATGAACGTGTACTTGCTGCAACAAAGACTACTGATAAAAATATTGAGAAAAAGGCAGAGATAGAAAAAAAGAAAAAAGATATTACAGATGTTGTTGATGAAGAAGAGAACAAAGATAAATTCAAAGAAGGGGTTCTTCAAATCACACTGGATATGGATGGGTTTGAAAAAAAACATCTGGAACAATATCAACAACAGCTTGCAAATTATGCACGCTTCTTGGCTGAATATCTGGAAGGAGAAAAACTTGTTCTTGGAAAGATGCAACAATCATATACATATATTGAAGAAAAAAAAGAAGAACAAACTCTAAAGACAGAAGTACAAATGATTACATATACAGAAACACAAGAATATGCTCGGGCAGCAGCACTTAATGGAATGATGGGGAAAAATGGCGCAAACCATATTGATCCACAAACAAAAGAGATGTGGGATCTCTGGAGTATTTTCCAACATAATCAACACATGAGTTTCTACTATGTTTCTCAATGGCGAGGGTATGGGGTTTAATTTTCACAAGCTTTAAATAACGCGATGCATTAAAACCCCTTAAGAAAGCCTATGCCTGTCACCAAGATAAAGAAACGAGATGGCAGAATCGTTCCTTTTGATCCAGAGAAAATCTATACCGCTATTTCTAAAGCCGCAGAAACAGTAGGAAGCTATGACCGCGAAAAAACACGACCTGTTGTAGAAAAAGTACTGGAATACGTTGAAAAGACTTTCAGCGACACAAAAGCGCCCACAATAGAAGATATTCAAGACATTGTCGAACGTGTCCTTATTGAACAAGGACATGTCAAAACAGCAAAAGCATACATTATTTACCGTGAAGAACAGGCAAAACTCCGCACAAAAAAACAAGAACTTGTCGGTGGCTTTGTTGATAAAAGAATAAGCTTTAATGCATTGAAAATTCTTAAAGAAAAATATCTCCTCAAAAACAAAGAAGGAATGCTCATTGAAACTCCCCAACAAATGTTTGAACGTGTGGCAAAAGCAATCGCAAAAGAAGACAAAGAGTATAAGCATTCAGACGTCAAGAAAACAGAAACAGAATTCTACGACATGCTTTTCAGCCTGGACTTTCTTCCTAACAGCCCCTGCTTAATGAATGCAGGAACTAATCTCCAACAAGTTATTTCCTGTTTTGCACTGCCTATTGATGATTCTATTGACGGAATTTATGATGCAATGAAAACTGCTGCAAAAATCCATAAACATGGCTCTGGAACAGGCTTTAACTTTTCTACACTGCGAGCAAAAGATGACATCATTGAATCAACAATGGGACGATCATCAGGTGCACTTTCCTTCTTAAAACTTTATGACGCTTCCACCACAATCATGAAGCAAGGAGGAAAAAGAAGAGGGGCAAATATGGCAATTTTACGTGTAGATCATCCTGAAATTCTTCAGTTTATTACTGCAAAAGAAGATCCGAGCCTGCTCACGAACTTTAATATCTCTGTTGGCCTTACCAATCATTTCATGGATGCTGTTCAGAAAAATAAATTTTACGATGTGATTGATCCACGGACAAAAAAAACTGTCCGTCAATTGCCTGCAAAAGAGGTGTTTGATCTCATTGCACGACAAGCATGGAAGAATGGAGAACCTGGCGTGTTATTCCTTGACACGATAAACAAGGCAAATCCATTAAGTACTGGAAAACTAGAAATAACCAGCGCATGCGCAGAAGTTCCTCTCTATGAAAATGAGGCCTGCCCTCTTGGCTCTATTAATTTAAGCAAAATGGTCGTACGATTAGGAAACAAAGCAGACGTTGACTGGGAAAAATTAAAGAAAACTGTAAACACTGCAGTTCACTTTCTTGATAACATGATCGATGCAAACAAATATCCTCTCAAGGAAATAGAAAAAGTGACAAAAGAAAACAGGAAGATTGGTCTTGGTGTCATGGGATTTGCAGACATGCTCTTCCAGCTAAACATTGCGTATGATTCTGACGATGCGGTAGAAATTGCAGAAAAAATCATGCGCTTTATCAAAGCAGAATCACGAAAAGCATCGATCGCATTAGCTGAAGAACGTGGCGTATTCCCTACATTTAAAGAAAGCAAATTTGCAGTAAAAGGGTTTAAGATGCGAAATGCCACCACAACAGCAATCGCACCAACAGGAACTATCAGCATTCTTGCAGGATGCAGCTCTGGCATTGAACCTGTTTTTGCATTGGCATATATGCAGCGTGTTTTGGGAACAGAAGAAATTCTTCAAGTGAACAAATATTTTGAATTTGCTGCAAGAGAAAAACAGTTTTATACCGATGATCTTATGAAAAGAATTGCACAAATGGGATCATTAAAATGGTTCTCAGAGATTTCCAGTGAAATCAAAAAAGTGTTTGTCATTTCTTATGATATCGCACCACGATGGCACGTCAAACTCCAAGCAATCTTTCAAAAGTATACTGATAATGCTGTCTCAAAAAGCGTCAATCTTCCTAGTGATGCACATAAAGAAGATGTCATAAAAGTGTACAAAACAGCGTATGGTCTTGGCTGTAAAGGCATTACTGTCTATCGTGATAAAAGCAGAGATGATCAAATTATTAATCCTGTTGTTTAATACTCAATTTCATAACAGACCACCAGGTCCGATTGTTCTAAGAATATGTTTTATTTCATTAATTGTCTCTTGCTGCTCTTTTTTGTCTGACATTCTGACAAAACGGAGGAGAAGATCGGTCAATTCTTCCTCATTCATGCATTTGAGTTTAAATCCATCTGTAATGAAATAAAATCGAAACCCTTCGTACTTGAGTTCTTTTATGACTATACCACCAACTGTTCCAAGTAGCTTTCCTTTACTAGGAGAATGTTCAAGGGATTTCAGATGCCCTAATATCTCAATACTCTTTTGTTTGAATTTTTTATTAATTTCTTCATAGAGAGATGCAACTATTTCTACTTTTGCCATTTCTTCTTTACTCTCTTTATCGCTTCATCTATTGGAATTGTGTTCTCTGAAGAAAGCAAAAATTCTCGTAACTGTTCTTTTAATGCAAGTTTGTACATTCGTTTAATAATAGTCTCGTAACTATCTTCTTTTGTTCCAAAACTACCAATTAATTGTTTTGTTTCTCTTGTTATTTGTATTGTTGATGCCATCTATAGCTACTATAGTGGCTATAGTTTATAAATATTTTGGTTTATTTCTTATTTTCTAAGGTTGTGTTTATTTTAATAAAATTAATAATTTTAGAGAAAAATTTGAAATTTTAGCAAAAATGAATTAATACTCAATTCCTCTTCTTGCTTTAATTCCTTTTTGCCAGGGATTTTTGACTAAATGCAACTCAGAAACATAATCTGCATACTCATACAATTCTTTTGGGGCATCACGACCCGTCAATACTAATTCCACTTTGCCTTTGCTTTTGATAAGTTCGACAACTTCTTCTATTGGAATCAATTTTTTGTCTAGTACACAATTGATTTCATCCAGAATAACGAGATCATACTTTCCGCTTGCAATAATTTCTTTTGCATG
>JAHFMP010000073.1:0-1348 GCA_023267795.1 Candidatus Woesearchaeota archaeon
TCAAGCAATCAGATGACTTCTGAGAATAAGAATCACAAATATTCTCAGATGGCTCAACTAAGTCCAGCTTCTTTTCCTTTTTAAGTTTATTCAGGAACTTATTTGTCATAAAATACCTCAATTCCTCTTAGGATTACGTGATCTTTTATAATTTCTTTGATTAATGGAGAATTCGTATCAAAAGTTCCTATCTTAACATTGATCTTTGAATGAACATCTTCAATATTCCCCTTAACACTTCTGCTTTTTGTTTCAATGTAAATATCCATATCGCTATCCTTCTTGGCTAATCCTTTTGCATATGATCCAAAGAGAACAATTAATTTTTCATCTGTTTTTTTCAAAATCTCCTCAAAAATAATACTTAACTCTGGATTATGTCGCAGTAATTTCGTCAGCTTGTGTAATTCTGCTTGTAAAATGTAGGTCTTGGAGACAAGATTTTTCTTGAGAAAGAAAATTTTGTTCTTGCCCTCTCTCAGAAAACAAAACATTTTTATAGTTATGGTCATTTTTATAACCAACTGGTCAAATAATCAACCAAGTAGCAAAATGGATGAAATATTTAAGAATAACACATATAAGATATTGGAACTATTTATAGAATTTCCTACAAAAGACTTTTCTGTTAGAGGAACTGCTCGTTATTTGAAGCTTAGCCATGCCACCGTATTAAAGTACATTAATGATCTTGAAAAGCTTGGTTTTATCAGAAAGAAAGAAGAAACCCTTTATCCCACATATTTTGCTAACACTCAAAATAAAAAATACAAGTTCTACAAAAAAAATTATCTAATATCAAAATTAATGGATTCTGAGTTTATTGAATTTATCCAAAAAGAAGCTTTGCCATCTTCAATAATTTTATTTGGTAGTGGAGCTAAAGCTACCTTTACAGAAAAAAGCGATATTGATATTTTTGTTGAGGCAAAAGAATCAAAACTAAATTTAGCAAAATATGAAAAAAAATTAAGTAGGAAAATTAATCTTCTTTTTGAACCAAACCTAAATAATCTTTCAAAAGAATTAAGAAACAATATCATTAATGGAATTGTACTTTATGGCTTTATACGAATTAATGGGGGTTGAACATGGCAAATGAAATGAGTTGGAAAGAATGTGTTGATCAGAGCATTATCACTGAAACACAAGCAGATGAAGAACTATCTAATCAAATGCTTCAAATGGCTAATATTAGTCTTGAATTTTGGAATAAGAAAGTTGATGAAAAATTTATCGCTCTCAAAGTTGAGGCATACTATGATATCATCAAAGAACTAATTTTTGCTCACATTTACAAGAATGGCTATAACTGCACAAATCATCTTTGCCTCATTGCATACCTCAA
>JAHFMP010000073.1:1358-5571 GCA_023267795.1 Candidatus Woesearchaeota archaeon
GAAAAGTTAGGAACGAAATAAATTACTCGACCTCATAAAAATAGCAAGAAAAATGGAGATGACGACAAGTTGACTTAATCTTTGTTTCAAAAGATTTATATACTTCTCTGCTTAAACATCTATAATCATAATAGATATTAATAGATAATGTAACAGAAGAGGATCATAAGTGACGAAACACAACGTGAATGGATATGGAAGAACACTACCGACTCCAAGAGAGAGAGATAATTGTCAAAGAAACAAGAGCGCTCGTGTTAGATTTCTTGCCAAACGGCTATCCTTTTGACAGAAGACCCATTCATAAAAAAACAGCTATTGTTCAGGCAATAGGCAGTGATCACTTTACACTTCTGGAACTTATTCCAAAAAGAGGAGTGACCCTGAAACTTATGCAGGAAGTCTACATTGGTCCTGACAAAAGAGAAGATATCCAACACATTATTGGAAGACTACATATAGGCAAACTTACAGGAACTGCAAAACAAGAGCTTGAATTTGTTGTGAAAGAGATTGTTCATGGAAATCCTGGAAAGTTTATTGAGTTTTTCAACAAAGCACAGCCATTGTCCACACGAATGCACCAATTAGAGTTATTGCCAGGGCTTGGCAAAAAGCACATGTGGGAGATTATTGAAGCACGTGAAGAGAAGCAGTTTGAAAGTTTTGCAGACATCAAGGCACGTGTCAAACTCATGCCAGATCCAGAGAAAGTGATAATGAAGCGCGTGCTTTCTGAACTCGAAGGCAATGAAAAATATAATCTATTTGTTGACAGGTAATTAATTTTTTTCACAGAAATCATTTCATTCTTCTCAAATAGCTATCCAGAATATCTTCAATCCATCCTTTTGCAAGTAGAATATTTTTGATTTCTGCTTCTGCTTTTCCTTGACTTACTGTACGCTTAAGATATCTCTCCAATCTATCATAGCCATCTTCTGGTGATGGAATTTCCTGAATAATAATCTTTTTTGCACGCTGGAAAATGCTTTCTTTATTCTCTTCTTTTCCATCCTTGCTGTTAATGGATTGAATAGCTCTTTTCATTGCTGCTTTTTTTTGCTTCTTCATAAAAAAATAGTGAATGCTAAACGCTGCTGCACCAATGCTGAGAACAATCAAGAACAACCATATCCATTTTTTTGATGTTTTTTCTTTCTCTCCTGTAATAATGATTTTTGATTTTTCTGTTTCATTTATTGTTGGATTTGATTCTATTTCAGTGTGAAGTGCTCCTTCTCCTGAAATTGTTTTATTTTCATCTGCTGTTATTGTTTCATTTTCTGTTTCTTCTATAACCTCTTCATGATATACTGGAATTGTTTCTGTAAAAAAATGATAATAATTGTTTGATCCAACAACATACTGCAATTGTACGTCAAGTTCGACTTCATTTTCTGTAAAAGAAATAACTGGAATACTCCACGATCTGCTTCTTGTCTGCTCTGAAAAAAGCGTGTCAATCTCTTCTTTTGTGAGAGAAACAGTTTTTTTATATTCTGGATCAGCTCTGTGCACAACTGCAAGTTGTGCTGGCTTATCAGTCAATGTAGTGAGCAGGTTAATTGTGAGAGTTACATTTGTATATTCTTCATCTGATCCACCAACAGCATAGAGTACTTCATAAGGCACTGGAAATGTTGCTGAGTTAATTGTCACTGTTTCTGTTTCTTTAAATGTACTGATACCATACGCACCTGTCATAGAAATTGTATATTCCATTTCCTCATCTGTGTATGGTGCAATAAAATTTTGTTTTTTTATCAGGGTTTTTGTTTTTTTAGGAAGAGAAACAAGATAACTTATGCTGTCAAACAAATCATCCGGCTCTGCGTGAATTTTAATATTTGCATTGGAATAACTTACATCTTCATCAGAATTATTGACATAATAATAAATAATAATTTCTTCACCTCCATCAAATGTTTCACTGCTGAGCTTAATTTCAGGGACAACAGCTCCTGCTTCAATGGTGAAAGAGGTAGTATATGATGTTGATCCTGCTCCAGACGTGGAAGAATATTCTGCTTCTGCAGAAAGCGTGTGAGTGCCTGTTCCCTGCGGAATAAGAAGAATAGTAAAAGATACATCTTCAAATGAATTTAATTGTCCTGTCCATGTGTAGCCTTCCTCACTATCTTCTAAATACGGATCTATCCATGATGGCTCTAGAGTGGAAGGAATTGTAAGCAGAAAAGAATCAATTGTTGCTGTTTTTGCAAGATTGTTTGTGATTGTAACAGTATACTCTGCCTCACGTCCTATTTTCAAATCATCTTCATCAGTTACTAAAGCAAAAGAAACAGATACAGGTGTGCTTAAAGATATGGAAACAGAATCCACTTCATCAGTATATTCTCCACTATCATCTTCATAGGTAAACATGACATCATCAAGATATATTGTTGTGTCGTTATCAGGATAGTCTTCAATAGTGATATCATAAACAATTGTTGCAGACTCTCCTTTGTAGAGAACACCACTCCAATAAACATCTGCTGCTGTTGATTTTTGAGTGGATGTTGAAGAGCCTTTTGTGATTTCAGGAGTGCCTGCAAGTGATACTTCTTTAGGAAGATCTTCTGCATAAATTATTGTTGCACTGTCTTCTCCTTCATTTGATATTGTCACTGTTATTGTTATTGTGCTTCCTAATGTTCCTGTTGAATTGCCTGCTGATTTGCTGACAGAAACAGTTGCTTCTTCTTTTTCTATTGTGATTTTAAAGGAAACTTTATTATCTTCTTCTACTATTTCATCAAGTGTGAATGTGTAAGGGCCTTTTGTTACGCTACTTCCTTCTTTATCAATAATAATACTTCCATACTTGTTGGAACTCAGGCGAACTCCTGCATAGTCATTGTATTCATGTGCGGTGTATGTTTCTCCATCAATTTCTTCAGATGCTTCTTCTTCAATAGAGTCGCTGAATATTTCTCTGGATTCTGCAAGAACAGTATTTGAAAGAAGAATGAAAAACAGGATAAGAATCGGAAAATGAGTTTGAAAAAATCCTATCCTAAAAACTATTTTTTTCATCCCAATTTCAGGACAAAAGAAGAATATAAATGTTCCGCAATATAAATTTCAGTAATCTTTAAATAGCAGCTATTTGTCTCAACTGTAATGGCAAAATACACTATTGATCATGACAGGCCAACATGCATTGGATGTGCTGCTTGCGAGGCAGTTGCCCCTGAATTCTGGGTTATGAGTGAAGATGGCAAGTCAGATGTAAAAGGATCAAAAATTATCAAAGAAGGGAATGAAATCAAGCAAGAGCTGCTTGATATTGAAGAAAAAGATTATCAGATCAACAAAGATGCAGCTGATGCATGCCCTGTCAATTGCATTCATATTCTTGATGAAAAAGGAAAAAGAATAATATAAGTCCGATCAATTGCTATTTACTGCACTACATCATAACAATGTGTTTTCTGCTCTTCATTCTCCAGTTTGTCACAATATGATACATCATTATTTGCAACAGCCATATCTTTATAGAAAATTGCCTGACAACGATCAACATCCACTGCTTCTAAACATTTTGCAACAGAATTGGATTGAACTGCAACCTCTGCTGCAACATGAACAAGACAAGTATTTTGTGCTGCTTCCTCTGTCAACTGCAGGCACTTTTCTTTGTTGAGCTGTGCTATTGCTTCTTCTGCAAGAATAGTTTCCTTGCACTCGCTCTGCAATGTGCTGCTCATAATACTTTCACAAAAATTTGCATTCTGATCTTGGGTTGCTTTTGTATAATAAATTGTATCATGGCAATTTGTTTCACATGATTTGCAGTCTTCAATGCAAGAGATATATTGCTCTGCTTCCAGACTCTCTGCTGAAAATCCTGCAGGAATTTCAGGTGTTTCTTCTATTTCAAAAAGACTACAACTTGCTACAAACAAAAGAAGAATGACGATGAGAGACAACAGGTATTTCATAATCATAAATATTTTTCATTCTGATATAAATAGTTATTCTTTCATTCGTAATCTCTCCTAAAAATAATACGGCACATCTTTTTTCTTTTGATTTTTTCATTGTTAGGTGTGGATTAATCAACCACAAAATATAAATATGTGTGCTAACATACTACACAGAAGGTGATACTATGCCAAATATAACCTTAGCAATACCAAAAGAACTGCAAGTAATAATAAAAAAACACAACGAGATAAAATGGAGTGAAGTAGCAAGAAGAGCT
>JAHFMP010000001.1:0-11018 GCA_023267795.1 Candidatus Woesearchaeota archaeon
TGTCCTTTAACACTATTTTTGAAAAATAGTTCATATTTTCCAAAGCTGTTTTTGTTGGATCGTATTTTTTCTGCACTTTTGCTACATCTTCATATTTTGCTATTCCAAAAGAATATAAGAATGCTTTTGCGTGCTCTTTCTCAATAACTATAAATTCATTGCTTGCTGTAACGTGTGGGATTCCTAATATTTCTATAGTTTTTTTTATAGAATTTGTGTATGATAATGTTATTTTTTCCTCCAGAATTCGTATATTTTTTAATTCTCTAAGAAGCTCTTCAAATTGTTCTCCTGTGATTTGCGACCAATAATAAGTGTAAGATGGATGCAAAGGAATAGCATATTTTTCACTGTGCATCTGACACTCTTCAAATGTTTTTTTAATTTTTGGATCAACAAAATATTCTTTTGTTTCTTTTGAAAGTACCTCCTGACTTGCACTCATAGCTTTTTTCAGCTGTTGACACCACCAATCTTCATTATAGCCGCATGGTACAAGAACATGACCATTTTCTGAAAAATCACCATAATTAAATAAAATATCCCCTACATAAAGAATTTGTTTTACAGTATCTTTGCACACTTTTGCTGCTTCTATTGTTTCTACATGTTGCACAGAACCATCTTCCAATAGTACTGTTGGACCATGAATTGTGTCGCATGTAGTGATTGCAGCTGCTTTTCCTGGCCTTTCTACTTTTAGCTGTGTTCCTATAGCAATAAATTTATCAAGAATAATCATTGTTGCAGGATTTATCGCTGCTGCAGAAAAACCAGATGTTCTTGTCCTGCCATATCGTAATCTAAATCCGCCTTGTGCCATTGGAAATGTCAAAACAGGTCTGCCAGCAACCATATCTGCAATAAATGTGTAATTAGGTGAGATTTTCTCTTTTTTTTCATGCTCTCCTGTTCTTTTTTTTGCTTTCATTGTTTTTTGCAGGTTCAAAAATTCTCCTAAAAATTCCCATTCAAATCCAAACTCATCACCCCATTCTTCCAATCGCTTCCAAAGCTTTGGCGCTTTTTGAGAAAGCCCCTCTGCCAAAACAAGGCAAATACCTCCGCGTATTTTATTAGTTTCTACCCTTGGAGTATCTTTGTAGTTGGAAACATCTTTTGTTTCTGTTGGATCACCATCAACCTGCACAGGCAAATGACGAAGCAAGAAATCAAGCTCCTCTAAAGAAGGAAGATACTGAAGATTTGTCACACGCTCATGATAGTCATATATTTCTGTTTTATATCTGTTCACTTCCTTGTCTGAAGGGTCATATTTTGCATACCCCATATGCAATCTGACATAATCTGTGAGAAGCAACGAAAATGCTGCTGCTGTTCCTCCAGCACCACGAATTGGACCTGCATAACAAGGAACAAAATACTCTTTTCCATCATATGTTTTTCTTATTTTTAGATGTGTAAAGCCTTCTAATGGTGCTGCAACAATCCCTGCTGTCTGATATGCAAAGCCCGTACGAATACCTACCTCCATTGCTTCTCGTTTATCAGTAAATTTACAAAATTTTTCTCTCGCAACTTCTAATGCAATCTTTAAGGCAACACGCCAGTCTAATGCACTATACTCTCTTTCCAACTCAATAATGCGCTGTGTCACGCCAGAATTAACAAGCTGTGGTGCAACAACACTGATCAATCCTTCTACGCGTTCAGCCATATTTTTTGCAAGCTTAATATCAACAATTGTATCTGGATCAAATCCTTTGCTTCTGCCATGATTTGCAATCTCATACTCATGTAAGACTTCTTTTTCAATCTGATCAAAATATTTTTGGATTTGTTCTGATGCTGCTGTCATTCGTCTGCAAACCTCAATATTTTTACTTCCCGTGTTTGTAAATTTATTGCAGGAACTCTTCCTGGCTCTGGATTGTGCCCCATTTTTTCCTGAAACGCTGTTTTTCCCTGCCAACAACTTCCACAGATTAAAGTAATATTTCTATAATTAGAGACAGATGTTTTATGCAAATGACCTGTTGCAAAAATATCTGGAATGTTTGAAATGACCATAGGATCATTTTTTGAAAAAGGGATGTAGAGGCAAGACGCATGTGATGGTGCAAGATGTCTTCTTTTTAACAAAAATTTCATGACAAGGTCAGCTCTATCATAGCCCCCATTATTTCTTATTTCATCAACTTTTGCAATATAATAATCAAAACTAAACCCATGATAAAGTAATACTGTAATACCAGGAAATGTTTGTGTTTTTGAAATGTTAACTAATGCAGGATTACTTACCATGATGACATTTGAAAGATCATACAATGGTTTTGCTATATCCTCATAAATAGGAAGCTGTGGTTCTGCAAGCCGCATTGCATCATGATTGCCAGGACAAATTATAATGTTTATTCGTGTTGGGATTTGTGCCAACAAACGAGCACATTCCTTATACTGCCCATAAATGTCTTTTATTTCCAAATCATTTTCCTGTCCCGGATAAATACCTATGCCATCAACAAGATCTCCTATAATAAAAATATATTTTATCTTTTTTACGATCTCCAACTGTTTTTCATCACCTAATCCCATATTAATCCATTTAAGGAATCTTTCAAAAATTTTTGCGAGAAACTGTTTTGAACCAACATGCATGTCAGAAAGAAAAAGAGCATATTCTTCTTCTGGTGATTTTTTAAGTTCATTGGAGACAGGAATATCAGGCCAGACTATTTTGTTTGCAAAAATAATCCCTTTCCCTGAAACCCCAACTACACCTATGATTTCATCGAATACTATTGATTTTGCTACATCATACAATTCTTTTTTTGCTTTTCCAATGAAAATTTTTATTTCTCCAGTTTGATCCTCAAGAGTTATAAATATATTTTCATTTTTTGTCTCTGCAATTTCCTTCACTATCCCTATAACAGAAACAGTTTCCTTTTTCTCTTTTTGTACAAGGCGTTTTATAGAAATCATACCTTGCAACTCATGTCTATTCCTGAGCATTTTCTCTATTGTTTTATATCTTGCATTAAAATAAGAAACAAAATCTATAACCCCCTTATTAACCTCTTTTGATTCAAAACTATAACTTATAGAAACAGCTCCTTCTTTTATTTCATGGTTTATCTCTAAGTTTGGTTCTTGAGAAAGAAAGCGATCAAATGTTTTTTTGAAGTCTTCTCTATTTTTAGTTTTATTTTCTTCCCAGAATGATTCAAGAGCAAGCGTATCTTTTTTATTTAAAAATGTAAGAATTTTCGGAGTAACAATTATTTTTTTTTCTATTAAGAGAGGGATATATTTTTTTATTATCATGTGCACAGACACCATTTTTAGAGAATTTTGCCGTTTATACAAAATCCACTGCTATTCTAAACTCAAGCTTTGTTGTAAAATTGTCATAATTTTCGGCTTAATTGTTTGTGGTATTGCAACAGAAATTTCCCTTGTTCTGCCAAATCTTCCTTTAGAAACAACCTTCGCATTAATAATACCGAGCATATCGAGTTCTGCAATAATGTCTGAGACACGACGTTGTGTTAAAGGATAGAGGCCTACTTTTGTACAGTGTGTTTTATATACATCATAAACATCTCCTGTATAAATAACTGCATTCTTATCGTTGTAGAGAGAAAAGATTGAATAAAGAGTTGTTTGCTGCTGTTTAGGCTGCGTTTTTACAATATCAACTACCCTATCTCTTTCAATTTTTTCTTCCGCATAATCAATATGGTCTATTTTTACCTGCCGCTCTCCGTTCCGTTCTGCTATTTCTCCTGCAACACGAAGTAGCTCCAAAGCACGTCTGGCATCACCATGCTCACGAGCTGCATATGCTGCACATTTCTCTATAACTCCTGCCTCAATAACATTTTCCTTGAATGCATATCCTGCGCGTCTTCGCAAAATATCCTGCGACT
Source organism: Candidatus Woesearchaeota archaeon (assembly GCA_023267795.1). GTDB lineage: Archaea > Nanobdellota > Nanobdellia > Woesearchaeales > DSVV01 > JACRPI01. Next base: position 3,894 of record JAHFMP010000001.1, read on the forward strand.
GAATAGCATTATATGGAGGAAAAATAACCTCTTCCTCACTCAATGAAGACTTTACGCGCGGATCAAGATGATCTGTAAACACAAGATCATTGGAAATACCAATGAGAGACAACTGACTTTGCTTCAAATTTATATTAATCCTGGTGAGATTGTACATAATTTCATCACCTACTTTTTTAACAAGCTGGTCAATCTCATCTAAAATAAGAATGATAAGCTGTTCTTTACTATCTACAGATCTAAAAAAAATTTTATATACTTCATCTGTTGGCAGACCTGTCGCAGGGATTTCCTTTTCAAACTCCCGTGCAAGCTGAGCAATAACACGATATTCTGTATCCGCAACCCTGCTAAGCTTGCAATTAATATAAATTATTTTTATAGGAATATTTTTTTGTTCTGCTATTTTTTTTATTTCACTTGTAGTGTATGTTGCTGTGACTGTTTTCCCTGTCCCTGTTTTTCCATAGAGGAAAACATTAGATGGCCTTTCCATCCGCAATGCAGGTGCAAGGATTTTTGCAAGTTGATTTATTTCTTCATCTCTATGGAGCAATGCTTCTGGTGTATAAGAACTTTGGAGGACTTTTTTATCCTGAAATAAAGATTCCTGACTCATAAATTTCTCAAAAATTCCATGTACTTGACTTTCTGACATAATACACCCCCTATTTTGTTTAGTATGCAATTCCATAGGAAATCAAGGTTTATATAGTTTTTGAAAAAATAAGTTTTCACCTCTTAATAAGAGAGAAACTAGAGGAGAAACACAAAAATATTGTTTTTTGCATAGTACACCATCCTATATTTCGTATGGAAAGAAAAGTTAGATAGAACATTATTGTTTATGTAAAATTATTTTTTTATATAGAATATTGTTGTTTATGTAAAATTATTTTCGGTTTTTGTTTATATTATTATATTATTATATTATTTTCTATATAGAAATATATATGATAATATAAAAAATAGAGTAACCCCTTGATTTCCTATGGAGAACTTTTCAAAAATCAATTTTCACTCGAATGCTAGAAATGTTTCACGCTCGTCTAGGAGATTAGTCGAGGTAAAGTTCTCTTAGAGAATTTTGCTATTTATGCAAAATTCTAAAAAGAAAGAATAGTGAAAAAATAAGTTACAAATGTATTTATTTTTTATTCTATTTCTTCCACACGAAACAAAGGGGTGAGGGATATAGTTTTTTTGCGTACGTATTAAGTCACCTCTTGTCAAAATCAATTATATTTGATAGGTTATTCAAAATTCTCTATATTTTTTCTCTGGCCTTAACTCCACCTTCTTTGAATTTTATCAATTACTATTATTCGTTACCTTTAGTGAGTAAAAAAGAAAGCTTTTTATACCTATCTTCCTTAAAAAACATGTAATTGTTGATTTTTTCAAAAGAGGTGTTAATTATTATGGCAACTGAAGGCATTTCATTGGAAGTTATTATACTTGCTATTATTGTTGGTACACTTGCAGCAATCGTCTATAGTTTGCGTATTCTTGTTCTTTTGGAGAGAAGAATTGCACGTGTTGATTTAAACATTGAAAAAATTGCGAGAAGAATTGTTTCAGAAGAAATGAAAATTGAACGACAAGAAGCAGTGATAGAGAGAAAACTTGGTGTTAAAGCAAAAAAGTTTTCGAAACGCAAACGTTAATTTGTTATTTTTCTTTCATGTTTTTCATTGTATTTACTCTGGTAGTATAGGCGATATTTATGAAATTCAAAGATGTTGTCGAAGATATTAAAACACTTCGCATTCAAGGTGCAGAAGGTGTTGCACGTGAGGGTATTCGCTCTCTCCTTCTTGTACTCCAAGAATCGCATGCTGTCACACGTGAAGCTGTTATTGCTGAGCTTTACTACGCTCGAGATCAACTTATTACAGTGCGGCCAACTGAGCCTTGTTTGCGTAATGCGTTGTTATATGTTTTTGAAAATATTTATTCTTATCCAGACGATCATAATTTTTATAAAGGATTGACTCAGCGAATCCAAGAGGTTATTCTTTTCTTTGATAATACAAAGAAAAAAATAGCAATGCTTGGCGCAGCAAAAATTCGTCATGGTTCTATTGTGTATACGCACTGTCATAGTTCAACTGTTGTTGCTATTCTCGTTGCAGCAAAAAAACTAGGAAAAAAATTTACTGTGCACAATACTGAAACGCGACCGCTTTTCCAAGGGCGAAAAACTGCAACAGAGCTTGCTGCTGCTGGCATTCCTGTTGTACATTATGTTGATAGTGCTGCCCTACTTGCAATGAAAGATGTGCATCTTTGTTTGCTTGGAAGTGATGCAATTACGTATGACGCAGTTTATAATAAAGTAGGAAGTGGTATGTTTGCTGAGTTGTTACATTCTCGAAAAATTCCTTTGTATGTTTGCAGTAATAGCTGGAAGTTTGATCCTCATGTTACTAAAAGGCACAAAGAAGTTGTTGAAAAGCGGGCTTCTTCTGAAATATGGAAGGGTGCACCTCATGGTGTTTGTATAGAGGATTCGGCATTTGAACCAATTATTCTTCCTCACGTTAAGGCAATTATTTCTGAACTTGGTGTTTTGACTCCTTTAACGTTTTTGAAGACTGTTAAGAAAAAATATAATTGGATGGGAAAAGCTTGAATTGTCCGACAACTTAAAGCTCACGAACGGACTATTCTTTTTTATAATATTTTGCTTCTTTTACTCAAACTTCCCAATCACTTCATTAAACAACAACCCTTTTGTTTTGATATTATCTGTTGTAATAACAACACTGTTCTTTGTAAATTGCAAATTGTCCATGCTGATAAAATGCCATTGTGTGTCATGAAATCTTACAGCAAGCCACGGCTCTACACCATAAATCTTCGCAAATTCTTGGAGCTGTTCGATATCTTCTTTTGGAATATATACCGATTCGTTCTTCACACTCTTACATTCTATTGCTAACTTTCTTAATGCATTTCCTGCAAGAATGTCTGCTGAAGGATATTTAATACTTCCAGAACCAGCTACTCGCATTGCAGCCCATTCTCCTGTCTTCCAAAACATATGGATAAGTTCTCTCTCATAAGATATTCCTTTGCTTTTGAGGCTCATAATAATTTTTTCATTTTGGAGTTTATAATTTTTTTCATATTGTTTTTTTCTCCCTCAATAATAAAGTGGAGAAAAAAATTAGAAGATAAGAGCAAAGTATATAAACCAAAAATTATTACTCTCTGACATGAATCCAGCATACAAAAAACTCATGGAAAAGCAGCAGTATCTTTTTGTTGGAGAACATTCTGCTGTAAAAATCTGCGGCTGGACAAAGAAAGCATTGAAAGATGAAGGAATGTGCTACAAAGGAACATTCTATGGAATCAACAGCCATCGCTGTATTCAGATGTCTCCAGCAATTAATTTTTGTGATATGGATTGTGTTTATTGCTGGCGAGACAGAAATAATTCCAGCTTTGGCAAAGTAGATCAACCAAAAGACATTATGGAAAATGCAATTCGTGCACAAAGAAAACTTCTCAGCGGTTACAAAGGCAATCCAAAAACAAATCAAGAACGTATGAAAGAATCGAAAGAACCAATGCATGTTGCAATCTCATTGAATGGAGAAGCAACATATTATCCGCATCTTTCAGAACTCATTCGCGATATCAAGCGCAGAGGTTGGAGCAGTTATTTAGTGACCAATGGCATGCTACCGCAAGTGCTGGAAAATCTTGAACTTCCTACACAATTATACATTTCATTGGATGCAGCAAATCCAGAATTGCAGAAAAATATTACAAGATCAATGCACAGGGATTCTTGGGAACGATTAATGCGAAGTCTTGACATTATGAGGTCGTTGAAAGGTAAAACAAGAACAACATTGCGATTAACAGTAGTGAAATGATTAAATGATATTGAACCGGAAAAATATGCTGAATTATTCAGAAGAGCAAATGCAGATTTTATTGAAATCAAGGCATATATGTTTGTTGGTGCATCCAAAGAACGCTTGTCTATTGAAAATATGCCATTGCATCTTGAAGTCAAGGCATTTGCAAAAGAGATTGAAAAGTATTCTGAATATTGCATAGTCGATGAGCAAAAAGCATCTCGTGTGGTGCTGATGACAAAGCACGATTCTGCACAACGGTTTATTGATTTTAAAAAATTGAAAAAAGAATATATTGCACTGTTTGCAGCAGAAGCAGAAATGCCAGCAAATCCTGAATTAGATGCATTTGTCACAGAAGCAAGTCAAGAAGACCAAGAAAATGTTTCTCAGGAAGAAAAATTTATTCCTATAAGTGCGATTAAAGTAAAAATTTAATTCTTTTTAAACGCACAAAAATTTCACATCTCCACAATAACACCAAAAGGTCCTGGATTCATTAACGTTGTGTTCTTAATATGCTCTACAGCACTGGCAGATTCATGAATATGGCCGCTAAACACATAATCAATGTGATATTTCAAGTAAAAATCACGGAATGATTTATTTCCGCAATGCTGGTCCCCAATTGCATCAACTTTAGAACCATAAGGGGGTCCATGAAGTATCAGCACAGTTTTTGATTTATGAATTGATTCTTTCTCTATCTTTTCTTTGTATTTTTTGACTCCAGCAATAAATCGCAGACCATACACTGTTTCAAAGCCTTTATCTCGCAATGAAAATCCATCACCTCCATAACCCATGAAAATAATGTGTCCTATTCTGACAACCTTTTTGTGAATAAAAAGTAAATTTCTGTATTTCCTGCACTGCTGTTCTACTTCTCTAACATTTTCATGATTTCCATGAATAACAAGGCAGAGTTTGTTGAATTCATTGAATCTTTTGAGAATTTTGTCTTGTTTTTGTCCAAATATAGTAAAGTCCCCTAAACAAACAAGAAGGCCTGCTTGTTTTGCTTTTATTTCTATTTTTTTCAACGCTGTTTCACTTCCATGGGTGTCTCCAAAGACAAGGACTTTCATGTGCTGGCATATTTTTTTCTTGTTTATATAATCTATGAAAATTTCTTTTGACACATTTATGAGAAAATTACTTAGAAAATCAAAAAAATGCCATAAAGTTTTTAAATAAAAAAGAACAACTATACAACAGTTAATTATATTTTATAATGTGGTTTAATAACAATAGATGTGTTTAGGTTGCTACAATGAATGAAAATATTGAAAGACTTTTAGATGGTACTGTTGATGTCACTTGGCCTGTTTTCTTACATATAATGCCGATTATTGAACGATTTCTTGAATCAGAAGGTCGTCAAATTCTTTCTATTGATGATATCTTTTCCAAAAATGGAAGAGTTTCTGGTTCTTCTGCACAAAATACACGAGAAGAAGCAGAACTGAGAATAGCAGAAAAGTTAGATGGCTACCTTTTTGCAGCTGTTCCACATATGCATGCTGTAGCGAGGTGTTTTGAGAGTTGCATAAAACTAGACGCAAACAGGCAACCACAAGTAAATTTTCACACAGCAGTAAATCAACATGATTTCTATATCATGCTTGCAGAACATTTTTCACAAATAATTAAATATGGTTCAGGAATTGATATTCATACAAAAAAAGAAATGGAAAATGTTGTGAATTTTTTTGAGAAAGCAGTAAAAAGAAATGGTTTTATGTATCAGCGATCAGTACACATTGGATTTGAGCATGGAAGTCACGCAATAGATTTTACTAAACAGAGGTATCCTGTTGTTTTTGATGTAGTACGAATTAAATATAATCTGCGATGGGCAAAAAAAATTGCGCGCGTCATATGTCAAGGATTGATGGAGTATGAGCACTTAAAAAAAGTTCTTAATCACTCGCAGCAGCCAAGAACTCTTCCAAAATATATTATCGAAACATTAGGAGGGATGCACTTTTTTGAGTTACCAACTCCTTTTGGAGAAGGAGCATTGTATGCAGCACAGCCAAACCCATTGGAGTATCTCCTTGTGAGGAGTAGAGTAAGTGATGCTGTTGGAGTCTTTTATGTTACAAGGACGCGTGAAGAAGCAATGAATCTTCTTCAACGAATGATAGATGGTAATTTTAATGGCAGTAATAATTATCAAGTTCTTGAAGGACAAATTTTGGAGAGAGGAAAGGAAAAATGGCGATATAAAGAAGGTTTTATTATAGATAATCACTTTAAAACAGGAAGCTCTGAAGAAACAGGAGGTAACCTAAATGTTTTTTTTTATGTTATTCCAAACATGCAACATCCTTCTTTTGATATTCGTGTAGATGTTGGCATCTCTGACCTTTTTGGCTATGCACGAGACTGTCCACCAAATAAAGGAAGTCACACACTATATGAACAGCGGCAACAAGAAAAAATTAGAAAATGGTCTCTACCATATCGACGACTGTATCACTTCATTTCACGTGCTGTTTTGTCTGTGATGGAGCGGCTTGATGTATACAAATATCCACTTACTCCAGATTTCACTGCACAACAAAGTGGCAGAATAGGATGCGTGAATAGAGAAAAAAATTTAACTATACCCGCAATAATCCATTAACACTATCTTATCAACTTCTTCCAGATTCTCGACAACATAAAATCTTCCTTTTCCGAGCTCTACTAGTTTCTCTGCAAATGTTCTTGCACTTTTATCAAGTTTTATTCCAATAAGTGAGACTGTAATTCCAGCAGCAACAGCCTTTTCTGCTGCTTCTAATGCTGCTCTTTGTGGATCATCTCCAACAGTGGGCATTGCATCTGTTAACAACAACAAATGTTTTGTTCCTTCTTGGCTTGGGAAAAGATTAATAGAATAGAGAATGCAGGCAGTAAGATCTGTTTCTTTTGCTGCGTGAATTCTTGTGATCTCTTTCAGCAAAAGAGTAAAATCACTGCATGGTGTAATTGCGGTTTGGATTTTTTGACCAAATACAATAAGTCCAACTTCATCTTTTTCCTCTAACGCTTTAAATGCCAGTGCAATTCCTGCTTTTTTGCATGTTTCCAGCTTTGCTCCTTTCATGCTTCCTGATGCATCAAGGCCATAGATAATAAAGACTTTTCCTTTAGCCTGTCTTGTGAATATTTTCACGTCTTCTCCTGTCAACTTTTTATGCTGTCTTCTTACTGCTGTTTTTACTGTTCTTCGCAATGCAATGTCTTTATAGCGATCTCC